>NZ_CAXQGS010000051.1:0-137720 GCF_964223445.1 Cytobacillus sp. | reverse complement strand
CTTCCGATCTGCAAAAACTGGCTCCATCTCAACAGTCAGTTCATTATCAGGATATGTTAAGACATCCAGCGGGGAAGAGCTTATCTTTTCTATTATTCTGAATAACTTAACTGATGGGAGTGAAGGTAAAGTTATTGAGGACAAAATAGCCACGCTATTAGCCGATCAATAAAACATTAGAAAAGGGCAGGATACCGTTTCGCCGGTAAACCTGCCCTTTTTCGCTCTTACTCTGCTTTTGCTGCCTGTATCTGCAGGTCAATTTTCACTTTATCTCCAACAAGTACTCCGCCTGTTTCAAGGGCTGAATTCCATGTTAAGCCATAGTCGCTTCGCTTGATTGCTCCAGCAGCAGTAAAACCGACTTTTTCATTGCCCCAAGGATCTTTGCCTGACCCTTCATATGTCACAGTAAAGGTTTCTGTATTTGTTGCACCATGAATAGTAAGATCGCCGGTAACATCATATTCATCATCACCTTTGTTTACAATGACTGTTGATTTAAAGGTCATTTTCGGATGGTTCTCAACATCAAAGAAGTCAGCAGAACGCAGGTGATTGTCACGATCTTCATTGCGTGTATCAACACTTGAAAGTGAAACATTGAAAGAAATATCAGCAGTTGTTAAATCTGCAGGATCTGCAGTTATTTCTGCATCAAAGCTATTAAAGCTGCCTTTCACGTTAGCGATCATCATATGTTTGATAGAAAAATCCACACTGCTGTGCGCAGGATCAACTGCCCATTTTGTTTTAGCCATATTTTTCTCCTCCAATAGTTCGAATTCATTTGTTTTGAATTCAAGATATTTTAATTCTAAATAAATTATATGCTGGTTCAAGTTTTATGTCAATGATATTTTTTCAAAAGATGGTAAAATGAAGACTACTTAAATTTTCGATTTCATACATAACCTAAGTCATAATGATTTCATCACGATTTGGTGATGTTTAAAGGGGAACGGACCATGAATCAGCTTGAACAGATTTACAATAATGCTGCAGAGCATACAAAAATAAAAATCCTGGAGGATGCCGACCGCTATCTGGGAAGTAAAGAGCCGATGCCATCCTATAAGGAATATCTTTCTGAAAGATTTCATTATATCGATCAAATCTGGGTAAATGTGTGGCTGAATAAAATCACTGCCAAAATATCCAAGCATGAAAAAAAGAAATATCTAGGTGAAAAAGGGTATGACACAGAAAATGCAGACAGGAAAATAATTAATCACCTCTTCCGGACTGAAATGAGGGATTATCAGCCTTTTAACAGTTTGGACTGGCTTAATGACCTATTTGAAAGCAATAATGAAGCTTGGGCTGAGCGCTATGAGAATGCACGGGCTCATTATCTGCAGAAAGCAGAAGAGGAGCTTCTTCAGCGAAAGAAGTATCGAATCGGCGAAGATATTGAAAAGAAAATGGATGAAATTATTGAAAGAGATTATAGCCTTCTATATCTTCATGTCAGACATAAGGCTTCAAAGCAGCTGGCCTCCGATTTTAGAAACAAGATACGATATCAAAAAGCGGATACCTTTGCTCTAGAGGAAAAACTTGAGGAGACAGGCAGCTTTGATGCAGGTGATTATACAGTAATGGGGGAATTCTTTGAGGAGCTGACTGGAAATATTCATAAAGCCTTGTATGGGGGCAAAGGCTATTTTGAATATGAAGCCTATTACTATGTCTATAAGAACCATATATCGGGATTTCTGTCCGATTCTCTGCAATCGTTCGTCCTTCAAAACCTTCCGCATCATTTATTCGAGGAATATGAAGACGCTTATCAGAAACCTCTTACCGGTAAGTCGGTGAAGAAGTTAATGGCCCATACTCTTCAGGATCTTGATGAAAGTTTTTTTGAAAGCATTCAGGAGGAATATATTGAAGATCTGCTGAGGCTTGCGGATATACCGTTTGACCCTGAAGTCCATAAAGTTCTGCTCGAGAAGGATATTGCTGACAGGGACAGAAAAATTGCTGAAGAACTGGCTGAGCAGCAGCGGAAGAAAGAAGAAGAGGAACGCATGCTCGAATACATATTCGGGCAGGAATACAGCCCCTCTGTAGAACGGGCCAAAAGGTATGTACTTCATATTGGTGAAACTAATACAGGGAAGACACATCATGCCCTTGAAGGAATGAAATCGGCCCAAAGCGGCATGTATTTGGCACCTTTAAGGCTATTGGCACTCGAAGTATATGATAAACTGAACCGCGAAGGGATACCCTGTTCTTTGAAAACCGGCGAAGAGGAGAAGTCAGTTGCCGGTTCTGAGCATCTTTCAAGCACCGTAGAAATGTTCTATGAAAAGGACTATTATGACGTCATTGTCATTGATGAAGCCCAAATGATCACGGATAAAGACAGAGGCTTTTCCTGGTATAAAGCAATTACCAAGGCAAATGCCAATGAAGTCCATATCATTGGCAGCCGCAGCGCTAAAAGCATGATGCTCCAGCTTCTTGGCGAAGCAAATATTGAACTGAATGAATACAGCCGGGATATTCCTCTTGAGGTCGAAGCAAAGGAATTCAAATTCAGTCATGTGCGAAAAGGCGATGCACTCATCTGTTTTTCAAGGAAGAGAGTACTTGAAACTGCCTCCAGACTGCAGCAGGAAGGGCACTCAGTAAGTATGATTTATGGAGCGATGCCTCCTGAAACCAGAAAAAAACAAGTCCAGCGTTTTATAAATGGAGAAACTTCCGTCATCGTCTCCACTGATGCCATTGGGATGGGACTCAACCTGCCTATCCGGAGAATTGTTTTTTTGGAAAATGATAAGTTTGACGGAACGAAAAGGAGAACCCTTACTTCACAGGAAGTTAAGCAAATTGCTGGAAGGGCAGGGCGAAAAGGGCTTTACAACATAGGGAAAGTTGCTTTTACAAAAGATATTAAAAGAATGAAGGCCCTGCTTGAAATGGAGGATGCCCCAGTCCACAGTTTTGCCATAGCCCCAACAAATACAGTATTTGAAAGATTCCAAAGGTATTACCGTGATCTCGGATCATTCTTTGAGCTTTGGGATAAGTTTGAGAGCCCCAGAGGAACCAAAAAAGCGGCATTAACAGAGGAGAGAGACCTGTATGAAAGGATACGCGGCACAGAAATTGAAGCAAAGCTTGGCCTAATGGACTTATATGGTTTTCTCCATCTGCCATTCTCCAAAAAAGAACATGATCTTGTCCGTCAATGGGAAGAAACCATGTATGCCATTATTGATGGGGAGGAGCTTCCTGAGCCCAGAATCAAGAACCGGAATTTGGAAGAGCTGGAATTGACTTATAAAGCAATTGGCCTGCATTTGCTGTTCCTGTATCGTCTTGAACAGAGAACAGAAGCGTTATACTGGGAAAGATTAAGGGAAGAGATCAGCGACCATGTTCACGAGAGACTGAAAACCGATATTAAAGAGCTCTCAAGAAAATGCAGAAAATGCGGCAAAAAATTGCCCTGGGAACACGAATATCAAATCTGTGATGAATGTCATTCTTCACGTTCAAGAAGAAGGTTTCATTACTATAGAAGGTAATATCCCTCATTCCATTTAAGAAGCCTGCTGGCAAGACAGCAGGCTTTTAAGTATTAGGGCTTCAAAACTACTTTTATGCAATTGTCTTCATGGCCATTGAAAATTCTATATCCATGACTTGCGTCTTCAAGATTAATTTTATGGGTAATGATGTCTTTCGGATCGAATTCTTCATTGACAATTTTTTCATACAGCATGGGCATGAATGGAATAACAGGAGCCTGTCCCATTTTCAAATTGATATTCCTGGCGAAGAAGGCACCCAGCGGGAACATGTTATAGTTAGCCCCATAAACACCTGTAAGCTGAACCGTTCCTGTTTTTCTTACCGCTTTAGCTGCAATCTGTATTGGCCCGAGCGTACCTCCTTGAAGCTTCAGCTTTTGTTCAATGAATTCCAGAGGTGACTTTTTGCCATCCATTCCAACACAGTCAATAACAACGTCAGCGCCTCCGTGTGTAATTTCCTTTAAATGCTCTCCCATATCAGGATACTTTGTGAATTCAAATACCTCGACCTTATTTGATTCCTTGGCATGATTCATCCGATAATCCAGATAATCCACGGCAATGACACGTTCTGCACCTTCCATCCAGGCAAACTTCTGTGCCATTAATCCAACAGGACCACAGCCCAGTACAATGACTGTATCTCCTTTTTTAACTCCTGCGTTCACGACACTCCAATAAGCTGTAGGGAGGACATCAGATAAAAACAGCAGTGATTCATCTTCAAGCTCGCATGATTCGGGTACAAGAAATGGAGTGAAATTGCCAAAGGGGACTCTTAAATATTCCGCCTGGCCCCCTGGGTGATTCCCAAATTTTTCAGTATACCCAAAATAGCCTCCTGAATCATAATGCGGGTTTGAATTGTCACATTGACTTGTTTGGTCCTGCTTGCAGTATGCACATTCTCCGCAGGAAACATTGAAGGGAATGACCACTCTGTCGCCTTTTTTTACTTTGGTTACTTCAGGCCCGGCTTCCTCCACAATCCCCATTGGTTCATGACCAATAATATATCCTTCCGGCAGCGGCATATTCCCCTGATACAGATGCAAATCAGAACCGCATAATGCTGTGGAAGTAATCCTGACAATAATGTCATCCTTTTTATCCAGCCTCGGGTCATCTTCGTTGGTCACAGCTACCCGGTTTGGTCCCTGATAGGTTACTGCCTTCATTTTTAGCACTCCTGTTCTGAGATTTTGTTCTCGATTGCGAATAAATTTTGTTAAATTTATGGAAAGTGTCTTTTAACAATATTATAAGTTTCACTTAAATTCTTCTTATTATTCGGCTCATTCAGAGATGAGGATGGTTAATATTAGCTTGGCAACTGGGCGAATCATTAAATTTATGAATTTTACCCGTCCATTACGAATAGATATTCATGGAAAACAACTAAGAAAGTCTTAAAGGGGCGGTAAAAATGGCAAGCTGCGCACATCAGGCTGAAGTAAACATACCGGTTGAGGCAATTTGGAACTTTGTCAGTGATATTGGGAACTGGGCACCCTTAGTACCCGGTTATATTGCACATGAGATACTAAGTGACAAAGAATCAACCTGGAGCTTTAAAAGCGATATGGGGATTATTAAGAAAAAGATTGAATTAAAAGTGGCTATAACCAGCTGGCAGGAGCCCACAAAGGTGACCTTTCAATTAACAGGGCTTAATGAGAAGTTTACTGGACATGGATATTTTCTTGCGGAAAAAGGCAGCAATAATATTAACATCATGACAGGGTCACTTGAAATATCAGCCGAGGGAATGATGGCCAAAGTGGCTAACTCATTGCTAAATACAGCTCTTCCGGAAATTACTGCAGAATTGACAGAGACTGTTGCATTAAAAGCGGAACAGGAATACAGGGAGCATGCTGGCGTTTAGTTTGTCTCTCATTGAAAAGAACTCATTAACTTGAGTTCTTTTATTTCGTATATCGGTTAGCATAGCTGGAGGCTACGAAAGCTTCCGGCTTTATTTTTGGCTCTAGGCCGATCGATTCGATCCTGGAGACCATTTCCTTCACAAATTCCCGCGTTTTGTTTCTTTTGCCTGATCCGATGTCCATATGTCCTTCCATAGAAAACGAACCGCCTTTGTAAAGGAATGGAAGAACGATATCAAACATTTTGTCTTTGTACTCCTCTGTAAACAAAGAGACCACTTCTTCAGTCAGCGAGGTTTCATAGGAGATTCTCTCATGAAGGTGCAGCATTTTCCTGGAGATAACGGTTTTTCGAATACATGCCCAGGCGCCTTTTCGCTCATTTTGAATCACAATCCCGGTTATAAACACAGTGCGATTGCAATGCACCTGTGAATCTGTTCCAATCATCAGCCTGAAGTTCCCATCAGGATTTCGCTTTATAAAAAGTAAGATATGGTTGAATACCTGCTCAAAAGTCATATTCCTCTCCTGAAGATTTTGAAATGTATATTCAGCATTCACCTATTATCACCACATTAAGTATTTTGTCTCGGAGTATCACTCTTCCACAACCTTTAACTTAAAATGTAATCCCTATTACTGCCATTATATTGAGGGACACTGAACAAGTTGTTTATTTTTTTGAAAAAATTGTTTTTGCAGCGGATGAACGGAAAATGAATGGGAATTTGAAGATTGATGAAAGCTATGGTAAAAGGAGGAGCTCTTATGAACAAAACACTCATTTTTATCCTTAAATCAGCAGCAAGCTTGATTGCTTTTGCCATAGCACTTGATTTATTCTTCGATGCCTCATTGGCGGATATTGTTTCTTTCAGTCTTCTGGTAACAGTCATGTCTTATTTACTCGGAGACCGCATCATACTTCCAAGGCTGGGAAACCGGAATGCCCTTATTGCAGACTTTTTCCTGGTTTATGCATCTGTATGGGTGTTTGGGAGTGTGCTGCTTAACAGCTACCTGCAAATCGCATGGGGAAGCATCATTGCGGCAGGAATTATCACTTTTTCCGAAGTCTTTATCCACCGCTATTTGCTAAAAACCGCAGCTTCCAATCACCAGGATAACCGGGAGGAAGCCGTCTTGAACCCCCGCCTTGCTTATGGAATGGAAATGGCGGAGGAGAAAGAGCCGACACGGGATTGGGATTGAAAATCATAAAGCAGCTAAACCCAATGCGGACATTACGGCTGCTTGGGTTTTTCTCATTCATTCATAAGAAAAGAATACTCTTGCTATTTTGTCATCAAACACCCAATATTAATAAGGTGCATTTTATCCAAAGAAAAGAAAGTAGGGTCTTATTTGCAGGATTTTTTAACACTTGGCATTTCAAAAAAACGAACCGAGCTTTTGCTTAAGGCTGGCATCGGGAATCCTACCCCCATCCAGGAGAAAGCCATTCCCGCTTTAATGGAGGGAAGGGATATCATTGCCCAGGCACAGACCGGAACAGGAAAGACATTTGCTTTTATCCTGCCGATTCTTGAAAAGCTGGAGCCGGCAGCATCCCATATACAAGCACTGATTGTTACACCCACAAGAGAATTAGCCCTGCAGATCACGGGAGAAGTTCAAAAACTGACTGCGGCTGATGATATAGAGGTTTTAGCTGTGTATGGCGGCCAGGATGTAGACAAACAGCTGAACAAACTAAAGAAAAATGTCCATATTGTTGTCGGAACTCCCGGACGGCTGCTCGACCATATTAATAGAAAAACTATTGATTTATCAAAGACAGATTTTTTAGTTTTGGATGAAGCCGATCAAATGCTGCATATCGGTTTTCTGGAAGAAGTGGAAGATATAATTAATGAGACTCCCGAAAGCAGGCAGACCATGCTATTTTCAGCCACAATTCCAGCAGAAATAAAAAAACTGGCAAGAAAACACCTGAAAGAACCACAGTATATTCAAGTTGAAAAAACACAGGGACCGGCAGATTCAGTAAAGCAAATCGCCATACATACGATCGACCGTGCTAAGCAGGCTACACTCATGCAATTAATTCAAACTCATAGACCTTATTTAGCCGTCATCTTTTGCCGGACCAAACGCAGGGTCAGCAAGCTTAATGATGTACTAAAATCAAATGGCTTCCAAAGTGATGAGCTGCACGGGGATTTATCCCAGTCCAAACGGGAACAAGTGATGAAACGATTCAGGGACGCAGAATTACAGCTATTAGTAGCAACTGATGTAGCAGCAAGGGGACTTGATGTGGAAGGTGTCACACATGTATTTAATTATGATATTCCACTGGATCCGGAAAGCTATGTTCACCGCATCGGAAGAACGGGAAGAGCTGGCATGAAGGGGCTTGCAATCACTTTTTATTCATCCGCAGACAAACCGCTTCTCGAAGCAATTGAAAAAGGGCTGAACATTTCAATATCAAGGCAGAACCTTGGCAAAAGCCAGGAAAAGCAAAAGCCATCCAGGCCACCAGAAAAAAACTCTCACCTGCAAAAAAGCCCATCTTCACGTGGAAGAAAGAAAAAGGATAATTGGGACGATGCAGACAGAAAAAAGAATGAAGGCAAAACTTCCCCAACAAAGAGCAGAAAAAGCCAAAGGAAAAAATCCAAACCGTTGAATTCAGCTGGTAATGTAAACCGCAGTAAATCACAATCCAAAAAGAAGACTTCAGCGCCTAAAACTGTGAGTGACATGTCAAAAAGACGCGGAAGGTGACCATAATTTAAGGAGGAACAATATGTTAAAAGAACGGATTGAAAATCATCTTAAAAAACCAGAAAACGAAATATACAAAGAAGAAAAGGAATTTGCTGAAAAGCATCAGCTATTATCAAATGCTGAAACTTTAATAGTCAAAAATCCTGAAACCCGCTTTGCAAATGCTTATATAGAGAGAGGAAACAAGGAAACAGAAGAAGTCCTCTCACAGGAGACTTTCGATTTTCTAAACCAGCCTATCGATTATTTTGTAAAAAACATTAAAGAGTTTATGTACCTTGAGTCTGAATGGTTTGGGATTATTGGGGCAGAAGCCATCTCATTTGAATTCGATGACCTGTTCCGAAACTATGATGTCATGCTTGGACTTAAATTGCCTAAGAAGAAAGCAGAAGCAATAAGGTCATATTTAAAAAGGACATTACAAGGTGATTCAGCAACATTTGATTTAATGTTTAACCAGCAAGATGGGTTATGGGAACTCAATTTTGCTTTGGATGACCTGGAGGGCTTTAAAGAAGATATGACCATAAACGAAGCTTACAATCTAATTTACAGATATCTATTCTTATTGGCAGAAAAAATTGAGGAAGCAAACTAAAAAAGCGGTTCAATCGAACTGCTTTTTTTATTTATTTTATTTCCCATACCATGGATATTTCTTTGTGAAATTCTGCATGATATAGATTGTTAATAAAAAAGGAGGAATCAAAATGGAAATTCAGTCTAACCAAATGCATCAAAACATGCATACGGGAAATATACCTCAGCAGCTCAACCATGGAGCACATGAAGTTCTAGATGTTCATGAAGTTTTATCAGGTACAGTCGGCACATTAAACACATACTCACTTTTGCGTCAGCACGTACAAGATCAGGAACTGGCAAGTCTAATGGACCGCCAATATCAATTTATTCAAGAGGAGTACAATACTACACTGGAATGCTTCCAGACAGGTAAAGATCCTTCTAAACCAACCCAGAGCTATAAAATGAACCAGGATAATGATTTTATTTATGGTTTAAAGCCTGCTCAGCCAAAGAAGCCAATCCAATCTATCTCCGAAATGAATGAAGAAACAGTTTCCGGCTGCCTTCTGGGAGCATTAAAATCGGCCGCTTCCATGAAAACAATGGCTGCACTCGAAACAACAAATCCTGTTGTTCGTAGAGTACTGGCTGATTCAGTCCCAAATTGCATTGAGATGGCTTATGAACTTTCGATTTATCAAAACAAACATCATTATTACCAGGTACCTCAGTTTACACAGCAGGATATGCAGCAAATGTTAAATGCATATGCTCCTGCTCAAGGGCAAATGCCTAATCCAAATATTCCTCATTAAAAAAAGAGCCCCTTGGTAAAATGCCAGGGGCTCTTGCATTCTTTTGCATATGTGGTTATTTAAAGGTTTCATTCGATAATGGAGATCCAGCAGATGTATGCTGATTCATCCATTCAAGAGATACTTTGGAAACTGTCTGCCAATCTGGAATCTTATCCTTAAATTTTTCAATCCAGCTCATTGCGAATTGGGAATCAATGCCTTTTTCCTCACATTGGCTTAAAAAATCCTGTACGGCTGATTGATTAAATTGATCCCAGCCTCCGCATATGTTCTGCCAAATCTGTTCAATAGAAGCTTGTATGGGTGAATCAATATTCGTTTTGCCGTGTTGATTATGATTGTGCATACATAAACTCTCCTTTTTATTTAATATCAATTTCATTATGTCCTTCGGAATTAGAAGTCATGTGCGAGGCAAAATAATCCTATAAAATAAAAAAATCTTTAATGAAACATAAAAATTATAGCCTGTTTATAGGATCTCATCACAATTTTCCAGGCAACCATGACATTTATCATGGTTTGTACATGACACTCATGTCTACAAAACCTTCTGAAAACCCTTTATCATAAGGTTAACGTCATGAAGAAGGGAATTAAAAAATGACTTCTAAAGAAAAACAACTCAACTTAAAAAAACAAATGGCACCATATGAAAAATCAGATTTAACACGCAGCACCATGCAGCTGGTCAATACACTGGGACCTTTTTTCCTGCTGTGGTTCCTTGCTTATAAGAGCCTGAGCATTTCTTACCTGCTGACGCTTGGCATATCTGTCATTGCAGCAGGCTTTCTGGTCAGGATCTTCATCATTTTCCATGATTGCTGCCACCATTCCTTTTTCAAAAATCGCAAAGCAAACAAAATCGTTGGCACATTCACAGGGATCCTTACCATTTTCCCTTATCACCAATGGCAGCATGACCACAATGTTCACCATGCAACCAGCGGTAATCTGGACAAGCGTGGTACAGGAGATATCTGGACACTGACTGTGAAAGAATACCAGGATGCGTCATGGCCGACACGTGCAGCTTATCGCATTTACCGCAATCCGTTCGTCATGTTAGGGTTAGGCCCGATTTATGTATTTTTGTTGAAAAACCGATTTAACAGAAAAGGGGCAAGAAAGAATGAACGCATCAATACTTATCTTACAAATGCAGCCATCGCTGGTTTGTATGCGTTCATGTGCTGGGCCATCGGATGGGAAGCATTCCTGATGGTGCAAGGACCAATCTTTCTAATTTCCGGAGCAGCGGGAATTTGGCTTTTCTATGTACAGCATACATTTGAAGACTCCTATTTTGAAGAAGATGATAAGTGGGAGTATGTAAAAGCGGCAGTAGAAGGAAGCTCCTTTTACAAGCTTCCAAAAGTGCTTCAGTGGCTGACCGGGAACATCGGGTTCCATCATATTCATCACTTAAGCCCGCGCGTGCCTAACTATAATCTAGAAAGCGCACATTATAATACATTTGAGCTCCAGAATGTACCGACCATTACGCTTTCGACCAGCCTGAAGTCCCTTCGATTCCGCTTATGGGATGAAGAAGCCCAGGACTTCACGGGTTATGGAGCAGCCAGGCAGTCTGCACTCAGAAAAAAACAAAGCAGAGCAAAAACGGCATCTGTGAAGCCATAACTTAGTCTATAGTCTACTGAAGAACAGCTCCTTTGTGATATGATAGCAAAGGAGCTGTTTTATTATTTCACGAATAAAAAGAGGGTACCTCACATGTTTAAAAAGTATTTCACCACATTGAAAAGTTCAGGCATTTCTCCTTATATATGGAGTGTATTCAGCATTTTGCCGTTTTATTTCATCTTCAGATCCACCTCAAAAATCGCCATAGCCGTAGGGATTATCCTGACCATTTTATTTTTTATATCATTGCGTTTTGCCTTTATATCGCGGAAGTGGCCTGTCTATCTATGGACTGGCATCTTAATCAGCATATCGATTACAATGACCATTCTTTTTTCGTTTATTTATTTTGCTTTTTATATTGCTTATTACAATGGCCATATCAAAAACAGGATTGCATTTCTAACGTTATATGTCATCCATCTGGTCGCAACTACCATCTCAATTAACATTAATTTTGTCACACAAAAGCCATTATTTCTTGAGCAGATACCTTTTATCATTATCATCTGGATCAGTGTAATTTTGCTTCCTTTTAACATCCACAATAAGAAAAAGCAGGAAATGCTTGAAGAACAGCTCGAAGATGCCAACAAAAGGATTGCGGAGCTTGTCAAACAGGAAGAAAGGCAGCGGATTGCCCGCGATCTTCATGATACCCTTGGACAAAAATTGTCTCTGATCGGGTTAAAAAGCGATCTGGCCAGGAAGCTCATCAGCAAGGATCCTGACCAGGCAAAGGAAGAGCTTGTAGACGTTCAGCAAACGGCCAGAACAGCATTAAACGAAGTAAGAAAAATGGTTTCCCAGATGAGAGGAATCAGGCTGAAGGAAGAAATTATACTTGTTAAGCAAATTTTAAAGGCCGCCTCTATCGAATTTATCGGGGAAGAAGAAATCAAATTAAAGAATGTGTCACTATTCCTTGAGAATATCCTAAGCATGTGCATGAAAGAAGCTGTGACAAATGTAGTAAAACACAGTAATGCAACAGAATGCCGAATAAGCATTGAACAAACCTGGAATGAAGTTAGCATTACTGTCCAGGATAACGGGGTCGGCATGAATCCTGCAACAGATGTCGGAAAGGGGTCAGGACTGCTTGGATTAGGAGAGCGGCTCGACTTTGTCAATGGAAGCCTTGAAATCGCATCTGAAAATGGAACAACGATTACAATGAAGGTGCCAACAGTCGTAAAGGAAACAAATAAGGAGGAAAAGGCATGATTAAAATCGTCATAGCTGAAGACCAGCGGATGGTGCTTGGTGCTTTAGGATCCCTGTTAAATCTCGAAGACGATATGGAGGTCATTGGCAAAGCATCGAATGGCAAGGAAGCCATATCTCTTGTCCAATCGCTCAAACCGGATATATGCATCATGGATATTGAAATGCCGGAAAAGAGCGGCTTGGAAGCGGCGGAAGAATTGAAAGGCATGGGATGCAAAGTTATTATTCTGACAACCTTTGCAAGGTCAGGTTATTTTCAGCGTGCCCTTAAGGCCGGTGTAAGGGGATACTTATTAAAAGACAGCCCGAGTGAAGAGCTCGCCAGTTCAATCAGAAACGTCGTGGAAGGAAAGCGCATCTATGCACCTGAATTAATGGATGATGTATATGGAGAAGAAAACCCGCTGACCGACCGTGAAAAAGAGGTGCTTGAGCTGATTGCCGACGGCAAAAACACCAGGGAAATTGCCGACCAGCTCAGCATTAAAACAGGAACCGTCCGTAACTATATATCTGCTATTCTTGACAAGCTCGAAGTTACGAATAGGATTGAAGCCATTACCCAGTCCAAAGAGAAGGGCTGGTTTAAATAAAGGTGTTTCTTGCATAAAAAGGCAGCAGCCAACCCAGGCTTAGCTGTCCTTTTTCATTTTCTTTAATTCTTCCATAACAACGAAGGCCAAATCATCATTTCCAAACATTGATAGAACACCAAGCAATGTCTCATCAGGCACATCGCCCGCTTCTTCTTTTGGAACTGTCAGCTCCAGCGCTTCCTGCAGTGAAATATTTTTGCTTTGATCAGGGTATGCCTTTAAATAGATTTCCTCGGGATCTAAATTGTGATTAATGCACCACTGGGCAAAAACGAGAATCATCATTTTTTCTTCGCCCTGATAGTTTTGAATAATTCTTTCTTCAAGCTCTTTGCTGTTCATTTTCATAAATCTCCTTATGTATTTATATATTGATTATAGATATACATCCATGATTTTTCATCTTAATTGCCATTTCTTTTGCAGATAGAATTTTCAGTAATCCGAATTAATTCTAAATTTATTGTTAATTCATATTGACAATTAAATAGGAGAATATCATAATATTAGAAAAACTTATAAAAACTTTAACAGATAACTGCACTACTGCCTTGAAGTAGAAAAGAGCGAAAGGGAACCTTTTCAAAAACAGCATATGAGTCTTATTACAATAACTGTAAGCAGCTGTTGAACATCCATATGGTTGTTGCCGGGAAGCAAGCCCTTTCGTCCACGCTCGGGGGATGACTGGGCGTTTTTATTTATCCTCTATTAAGAGCAGCAGGAAAAGCAGGCATGAGGTTTTTAAATCATCTACAGATAGGGAGTTTTGACAATGACTGAATTTAAAATTGAAATCAATCGCACACCTGAGAAAAAACAAAAACCTGCATTTGATAACCTGGAGTTTGGCAAAAATTTTACCGATCATATGTTTGAAATGGATTATACTGACGGCCGGGGATGGCATGATCCAAGAATTGTACCTTACCAGCCTCTTTCACTTGATCCCGCTGCAATGATTTTCCATTATGGTCAAAGTGTCTTCGAAGGGTTAAAAGCATATCTTACAATCGATAATGAAGTACTGCTGTTCAGGCCTGAAAAGAATATGGAGAGATTGAATAAATCCAACTCCAGGTTATGCATTCCTGAAATTGATGAAGAGCTTGCTCTTTATGCCTTAAAAGAATTAATATCACTCGATCGTGACTGGATTCCCAATGTTGAAGGAACCTCACTGTACATCCGTCCATTTGTCATTTCAACTGAGCCATACCTTGGAGTAGCACCATCAAAGAGATACAAATTCATCATTATCCTTTCTCCAGTAGGCGCCTACTATAAGGAAGGCATCAACCCTGTTAAAATTGCTGTTCAAAACGAATATGTCCGTGCTGTAAAAGGGGGAACAGGCACTGCTAAAACCGGAGGAAACTATGCAGCGAGTCTGAAAGCACAGGAGCTTGCCAGCTTAACTGGATATTCACAGGTTCTATGGCTGGACGGAAAAGAAAATAAATATATTGAAGAAGTGGGAAGCATGAACATTTTCTTCAAAATTAACGGTGAAGTTGTAACACCTGAGCTGAATGGAAGCATTTTAGAAGGAATCACCAGAAACTCTGTACTCGAGTTACTGAAATACTGGAATATCCCTGTAGCAGAGCGCAGAATCTCCATTGAAGAAATTTACCAGGCACATGCGGATGGACAGCTTGAAGAAGCATTTGGAACAGGCACTGCTGCTGTTATCTCTCCAATTGGCGAATTTTTCTGGGACAATAAGAAAATTGAAATCAGCGGTGGCATCACCGGGGAATTATCCAAGAAAATCTATGATACTTTGACAGGCATTCAAAAAGGAATCGCACCAGACCCGTTTGGGTGGAGTGTAAAAGTGGAAAAAAAAGAGGCAGCAGGCATTAAGTAATCCCCAATGCAGGCATGGATCGGCATCATAAAGCCGATCCTTTTTTATTTTAGGCATGAAAATCTGCTAAAATGGGAAAATAAAGAAAGAACCTATTACGAGGGGAGATAAAAAATGGACAAGATAGAAGTTGGAGAAGTGTTTACAATCAGTGATGAAAATGATCAGGAAATGGAAGTGGAGGTCCTCGCTTCTGCAGAGGTAGATGGCCATCAATATGCTGCTGTCAGCTTCGTAGAAGATCTTGAAGAAGACACAGAAGAAGATATCGACGTGTTCTTCTTAAAACTGGATGAAGACGGCGACTTCACACCCATTGAAAGCGATGAAGAATTTTCCAAAGTCTCTGCCGTATTCGAGGAAATGATAAACGAGGAATAGAAGAGAAGGAATGATTCCTTCTCTTTTTTTACATAGGAAAATGCTTAAGCTCCTAATCTTCAGAAAACGTAATTTTCTTCAAAATTAATGCGCAAATCTCACAAAAGGAATGAAACAGCAGGTGATCCAATGAAAATATTATGCATCGATGGCGGTGGAATACGCGGTGTCTTTGCTGTCAGCATTTTAAAAGCTCTCGAAGAGGAACTGAAACTGAAAGCAGGGGACTATTTTGATATGATTGCTGGCACAAGCACCGGATCGATCATTGCCTCTTCACTGATCCTGAAGAAAGATATGAGCGGAGTCTTGAAAGGATACGAGTCATTCGGGAAGAAAATTTTTGTAAAACAGGCAAAGGTTGGCCTCTTTAAAAGTGTATACAGTGATAAGTACCTGCGGCGTTTTATCCGAAAAGCTTTTGGCGAAACGGAGCTTTCCGATATTAAAAAGCCCCTTTTAATTCCTGCTGTCGATGTGACTCATGGCAAGCCATTTATCCACCGTTCCAATTACGGCAGTACTGGAAATGAAAGTCTATCAATGAAGCTTTGGGATGCAGTCCTTTCCTCCTGTTCAGCACCTGTATATTTCCCTCCGAATAACATCAGCAACAGTTATTTATCGATAGACGGAGGACTTTGGGCGAATAATCCATCACTCGTCTGTATTACGGAGGCTATGTACCACTTCAAGGAGGAACTGCAAAATATTAAAATCCTTTCCCTTGGAACCGGTCTTCAAAAAATTGACTTTACAATTGACAATAATAAATACTGGGGTGTGAAGCATTGGCTGCCTTTCCAGCTCCCGTCCATGAAAGTTACGCCGAAGCTTTTGGACCTGGCCCTTCATTTATCTTCCGAATCTGTTACGTACCATTGCAAGCATCTGCTCGGAGAAAATTACTTGCGAATAAATGAAGAACTGGGAGAAGAAATGCCCTTTGATGACATAAAGTTTGTGGAGGAGTTGGTCATGCTTGGAGAGAAGGTCTATCAGGACCGGCGGAAGGAAATAAAAAAGTTTATACTATCGTGATTTGAAATCCGTAAAAAAGAGCAAGGGTATTGCCCATGCTCTTTTTTCTTATTTTGTATTTTTCAAGGAATAATACTTCACGGGTTCTTCTGTATTTTGGAGAGCTTCAGCAATCGTACCCATAAGGCTGTATGGCCCTTTGGCGTCATGGCCAACTTCCCAGATCATCATTCCTCCGAATCCGTGATTGAGAGCCAGTGCTGTTTTCTTTTTCATCGTATTGGCACCATTATAGTAGTAGTTGGTGCCATTTAGGCTTATCCTATCCTTTGCTGCGTTTTCGGGATTATCGTTTATGACTGCCTTATATGATACAGGCTTAAAGGCAGGATCTGCTGGCTGAGCATAAAGCGGAACCCCCAGAACCAGCTTATCTTTTGGAATACCCTCTGAATCAAATAGTTGTCCCCAATAGTTTGCAATACTCTCTGTAAAGGAGTACGGAGAAAGATTAGCAGCGTTGTATCCGCCATCCCACTGGCCATCATAAGCCATAATATTTACATAATCAACCTTCATGAACATATCAGGCTCATATACGACATAGCCCGTCTCTGTACCAGTTACACTATGAATTTTGGCATGGACCGCAACAGACAGCACTTTGCCGTTTGCATGAAGCACTTCGCTAAGCTTAGTGATAAAGACAGCCAGGTATTTTGCATCCTCTTTGGAACGCGGATGCTCAAAATCAATGTCAATGCCATCAAGGTTTTCGTTTTGAGCCAGCTTCGCCAATTCTTTTACCAGCCTATCTCTCGAAGAGTCATCAGCTATGGCTTGTTTAAAATAATCATAAGATTCCCCGCCATTGATATGAAACCATCCCCCAACGGCAAGTATGGCCTTTACATCTTGCCGGTGTGCATTTTTCACTACACTTCTCAGGTTTTTCAGGGCTGAATCACCATTTAAAGAAATGCTTCCGTCCTTTTCGGGATGAGCGAAAGAAAATAGGATATGAGACAGATTTGAATAATCGATCGATTTTGGATCACGGTAATCCTGGACATAACCCATCAGCACTTTTTCGGGAATCTCAGAAAGCTCCGGAATTCCTTTTTTGACCGGAAGTTTGCTGGATTGAGAAACCGGCACAGGCTGTTTTAAAGGCTGGATCTGATCCGTGTTGTTTGTATAGTAAATGCCTGCAGCAAAACCGCTGGAAAATATAAGAACAATCAATATCAGCACTAGGTGTATTCTCTTCACAAATAGTAACCCTCCATCATTCAATCCTATAAAAGTGTATCAAAAAAGAGAACAAGGAGGGGGTGGTAATTTATTGCATGCATTCCATTCATAAAATAATACATAAATATGATTCTCATCACATCCCAAGCTTTTCCCCCATGGTACATTCCTTATAAGCAATAAAAACAGCCTAGTAAAAGATTGATAAGGGAGGAAATGTACAGTGAGTGAACTGATTAATAACCGTGAACAACATGGCCATCACAGCAGTCCTGTTCGGCACAGTGAAGGTGAAACTGCTCATCTGAAGCCGGAAGAACAGCCTGGACACCCCATACATACATTTATCCGGGAGAATAGGGCTATTGATAAGCATCTGAGGGAAAAAGTAAAAGTCCATCTCGAGTCGTTCATCCAGGAGGATAACGGGGAAAATGCATATAAACTATTAGAAGACTGCATCCTGTTGCTTGATCTTGATAAGCATTACAGCCGCAAGGAAAATCTGCTTTTCCCATACTTGGAGAAGTACGGAATCTATGGTCCAACAAATAATATGTGGAGCATCGATGACTTTATCAGGGATGGAATCAAGGATGCCAGGAACCTGCTCAGCGATTACGATGGGGACAGGCAAAAGGTCATCAATGCCGTGCGGTTCATGTTCAATGAAATAAGCGCCATGATTTACAGGGAGGAAAACATCCTTTTCCCCATGGCTTTAAAGAATCTTACAGAAGATGAATGGGTTAAGATTGCCTCTGAGAGTGACGCGATTGGCTTCTGTCTGACCGGCCCTGAAGGTGAGTGGAAGCCTGAACGAAGAGGGATTGAAGGGAATGGAATATCAGAAGGCTATATCAAAATGGAAACTGGCATTTTAACACTAAAACAGCTGGAACTATTATTCAATCACTTGCCTGTTGATATCACATTTATTGATCATGAAGACGTAGTCCGCTATTTCTCTCACGGAAAAGAAAGAATCTTCGCCAGAACCAAAGCAGTGATTGGGCGAACCGTGCAGAATTGCCATCCCCCCCGCAGTATGCATGCTGTGGAAGAATTGCTGAAGGATTTCAAGGCTGGCCGAAAAGACTCTGAAGATTTCTGGATAAAATTCAGAGATAAATATGTTTATATTCGTTATTTTGCCGTAAGGGATGAAAACGGAAGCTATGCAGGAACCCTTGAATTCACACAAAATATCAGCCCAATCCAGGAAATCGAGGGAGAAAAAAGGATTCTTTCATAATTATATAAAAGCTAAGAGCGTCCAGGCTCTTAGCTTTTTTTGATTTTTGAAGGATTATTAATCTTATATGTCACTGTTTCTTCTACTATGAATTCCTCGTCACAGTCTTTGCCTTTAGGCAGCTTCTTCTTGACAATTTTCCCGTCAAATTCAAGGCTTTCCCCTGGCTGGAGTTCGTATTTCTTCAGAGTTTTTGAGTGGGAGCACCAGCCTAGCCCCACTTCAATCGGTTCATTCTCTTGAATGACAACATCTTCTAAGACGATGACTTCATCATTATCTTCATTGAAATGGTTCCAGCTCAAGGCAATTTGTTTTACTTTAGCAGTAAAGTGGACCTTTTCTGCAGGCAATTCCAAAGCAGGCTGTTTTTCCTTTTTGGCTTTTTTTGCTGAAGGCTTAGTCTTATTGCTGTTTTCAGACGAATTCTTAGAAACGTCTTCGGATTTCTCACTGTCTTTTTTAGGAGCATCCTTTTCAGAAGGAGCAGAGGAGTTGTCCGCAAATTCAGCCGCCAGTGCCTTTCCAAAGCTTGGAGACTGCATCTCTTTAAGATAAGCCGGGTGTATGCAGCTCAGATTTCCGTCCTGAAATTCGATTATGATTGTATAATAATCACCAGACTCACCGTATGCCTGATAACCTTTCACGGTTACAAGCCGCTGCTGTGATTTTTCTTTATACCAGAATTCCTTCTTCACTTCCCTTGTAGTTGATAAGCCCCATTCCCTGACTTTCTCTTCATAATGGGCATCGTCCTGAAAAGTTTCAAAATTCCCCACTGGCGGAAAATAGGCCGTATTGTTTGAGTCTTCAATATGAGGGAGAGTTATTGCCAATCCGTCCACATCCTTTCAAGATTATTTTAATGGCCGTTCGTGATAAAATCAAAAATGAGGAAGGGTTTTTCCGATAACTTTTGAATATAGTTAATAAATGAACGGCAGTTTTGCTGCAAAGGAGTCTATAAGATGAAGACATTCAAAAACAGAAATGACGTTCCGCTTAATGAAAAATGGAATCTGGAAGACATTTATTCAAGCATGAAAAAATGGGAGGAAGATTACCAGAGGATTGAACAACTAGCTGATAAGCTGAAGACCTATGATGGGCAGATTCATGACGGCTGCTCTCTGTATCAATATCTTGAACAAAAAGAAAAACTTTCTTACATATTTAATAAGCTATATGCATATGCGATGCTGAAAACAGATGAAGACACACGGGTGTCAGACTCACAGGCATTGGTGGACAGGGCAAAGCAATTAAGCGTAAAAATCAGTTCAACCACTTCTTTCTTTATGCCATTTCTTTTAAGCCTTGATGAAAAAACACTGAAAAACTATATTACTGAGGAAAAAGGCTTGAAATACTTTGAGGAAGACCTGCTCGAATCCTTCCGCTATAAAGCGCATGTCCTTAATAAAGACAAGGAAGAAATTCTGTCCCGCCTTGGCGAAGCACTTTCAGTTCCCAGTCATACATTTGGAATGATGAATAATGCAGATATAAAGTTTGGCGATGTAACAAATGATGATGGCGAAAAGGTTGAACTGACACGCGGCATGTATGCGAAAATTATGGAAGAGGAAGACCGGGAAAAGAGGAAAGAAGCATACAGGGCGTATTACCAGCCTTATGTGCAGCTAAAGAATTCCATTGCTTCCACTCTTTCTGCCGCAATTAAAAACAATGTGACAACGGCCAAAATCCGGAATTATCCTTCAGCCCTTGAAAAAGGCTTATTTGGAGATAAGGTGCCAAAGGAAGTATATGTAAATCTTATTGAGACGACTAAAAAGAATATTGGGGCAATGCATCGGTATACTGCAATCCGCAAGAAACAGTTAGGACTTGACGAGCTAAGGCAATATGATTTAAGTGTTCCTTTAGTAAAGGGAGTCAAACCCGAAATAACCTATGAAGAAGCTTATGACACAATGTGTAAAGCACTGGAGCCTCTTGGAGAGGATTATATTAACATTCTCAAGGAGTTTAAATCTGAGCGCTATATTGATGTGCGGGAAACTCCAGGGAAGCGCTCAGGGGCGTATAACCTGGGCATCTATGGCGTTCATCCCTATATCCTCCTGAATCACCGTGATGATCTGGACAGCCTTTTCACACTTGCACACGAATGCGGACATGGTGTCCACAGTAAGCTCAGCTCACAGCACCAGCCGCAGATTACCGCCCGTTACAGCATCTTTGTAGCGGAAGTGGCATCAACAGTGAACGAAGTGCTGCTGATTCATTATTTGCTGAACAGGGAAAAGGATAAACAAGTCCGCAGGCACCTCCTTAATCATTTTATTGATCAGTTTAAAGGAACCTTCTTCACGCAAGTCATGTTTGCTGAGTTTGAAATGAAAACGCACGAATTAGCGGAAAAGGGAGAGCCGCTTAACGCTGAAGTTTTCAGCGGAATCTATGAACGGTTATTCCGTGAATATAATGGGGATGAAATAGTCTTTGATGAAGAGGTGAAATTCGGGTGGGCAAGGATTCCTCATTTTTACCGTCCATTTTATGTTTATAAGTACGCTACAGGATTTGCGTCTGCCATTCATTTGGGAGCAAAAATCCTTGAGGGGGACAAAGAAACGCTGCAAAGCTATCTTGAATTCTTAAAAAGCGGAAGTTCCGATTATCCTCTTGAGCTGCTTAAGAAAACCGGAGTGGATCTGACTACCCCATACCCAATTGAAAACTCACTTCGGAAATTCAGAGAACTTGTAGAAGAATTCGGAAACCAATAGAAGAATCCGGCCTGTTTCTTAACTTAGAAACAGGCTTTTCTACTGTCATAGATAAAAGAACAGCCTGCTGAAATACAATTAATGGACAGGATGAAATATTCCTGCAATAATTGATGCAAACTTTAATTAATAAGAAGCTAGTGCAAATATAATTGTGAAGGATGAAAGGATGAAAGTACTACTGGCAAGCCCGAATTTTCACCAGGCAAGAGGAAATACAGTTACCGTTCAGCGTATTTCTGATGGACTTAATAAGCTGGGCATCGAGACTAAAATCATTAATATCACAGACGATCACGAATTCACTTGCCTGCCAAAAGCTGATATTGTGCATGGCTTTAACGCTTACAAGTTTGGCGAATTTATCAAAGGGCTTGGTAAAAGGCCTGAAAGATATGTCGTAACCATGACAGGCACTGATTTGAATATCGATCTTTATGATCCGGCGAAAAAAAACGATGTTATCGAAACGATAATCCATGCCGAGGCTATACATGTATTTGATGAAGAAGCCAAGCTTGTACTGTCAAGAGAAATTCCCGAAGCAAGAGATAAAATCAGCGTTATCCATCAGGGCACTGTAATATTTCCTGAACCTGGAGGCGATTATAAGAAAGAGCCTGGCACTTTTTTATTTTTGCTGCCTGCAGGGATCCGCAAGGTGAAAAATATTCCTTTTGCCATTGAAAAGCTGAAAATGATTTACGAAAAAAATCCCAAAGTACGACTTTGGCTGGCGGGCCCTATTATTGAAGTAGAAGAGGGGGATATTGTAAAGGCCCTCGCAGAAGAGAATAAAGAGTGGATTCAATATCTCGGGCAAATCCCCCACCATCATATGGGGGAGCTATACAGGCAAGCTGATGCCGTATTGAATACATCCCATTCTGAAGGCCAGCCTGCTGCTATTTTAGAAGCAATGGAATATTGCCTTCCAGTACTTGCAGCCAATAACCTGGGCAACCGAAATATCATTGACCATCTGGAAACAGGTTTAATCTATACTAATCCGGTCGAATTTCTTGATTATGCAGACAAACTAGTGAATAATTACGAGTTGAGGATAAAATTGGGGCGGGCTGCCAAGTTCTATGTTGAGTGCTGCCATTCTTCAGAATATGAAGCGAAAACACTTCAAAAAATTTACAAAACAATTTTAGAAAAGTCCCCAGTAAATAATGAATAGGCAAGGAGAGAGAAATATGTCGAGAGAAGAAATCGTTAAACTAACTTCTTTATCTACAAAAGGCGGCTGAGGATGCAAAATTGGTCCTGAAGACCTGGCGCAGGTTCTGCGTCATTTGCCAAAGTCTGTACCTGACCCCAACCTATTAGTAGGACTGGATACATCAGATGATGCAGGCGTATATAAAATAAATGATGAAACTGCCCTGGTGCAGACACTTGATTTCTTTACTCCTATCGTGGATGACCCGTATATGTTCGGGCAGATTGCCGCAGCCAATTCACTTAGCGATATCTACGCTATGGGCGGAAAGCCGATAACTGTTATGAATATTGTAGGCTTTCCTATCAGCAAATTGGATAAAAACATCCTTGCAGACATTCTGGCTGGCGCATCCGATAAAGTTAGAGAATCCGGTGCTGTTTTAGTTGGAGGGCACTCCATTGACGACCAGGAGCCAAAATTCGGCTTATCTGTGACTGGTACAGTACATCCTGAACGAGTAAGAACAAATGCAGGAGCCAAACCTGGTGACAAACTGATTTTAACCAAGCCGATCGGCGTCGGCATCCTTACTCAAGCGATTAAAAGGGATATGCTGGATCAGGAAGGCATCGAGCGTGTAATGCAAATTATGGCTGCCTTAAATAAAGACGCTGCTGAAGCTATGGATAACTACCAGGTCAATGCCTGCACAGACATTACTGGTTTTGGCCTTCTGGGCCACGCCATGGAGATTGCGGAAGGAAGCGGTACAGGCATTACCATTGAAAGCAATGGGGTACCTGTCCTTCCAAAAACAAGAGAGCTTGCTGAACAGAATATTATTCCTGGCGGCTCCAAAAAGAATCATAAATGGCTGTCCGGCCGGATTCAATACGAAAATATTGATGATGTTGATCAAGTGATCCTTTGTGATGCCATTACTTCAGGGGGACTTTTAATAACCGTTCCTGAAACAGAAGCTGAATTGCTCCTGAAAGACCTTAAGGAAAAAGGAGTAGAATGGGCTTCCATCATTGGGACTGTCACAGATCAGAATCCTGGAAAGATTACGGTTATCTGAAAAAAGGACTCGAAAAGAGTCCTTTTTTACCTTTACTACAAAACAAAATCAAGGAAGTGCAAACATGAAAAAATTCTTAATGCTCTTGACTATCTTTTCACTGCTGCTTTTGTCAGCATGCAGCGGTAATGAAGCAGATAACACAGGCGGAAACGAAAAAGAACAATCGAAAGAAACCTTTACCATTGGGGTTATCCCAGTTCAAACAGAGGGGTCCATGGAAGCTGCAATGGATAAACTGCAGTCCACTTTATCTAAAAAACTCGATAGGGATGTAGCTGTCGAAGTTTACCCGGATTATAACGGGGTTGTAGAAGCCATGAACTACGATAAAATTGATATGGCTTATTTCGGCCCGTTAACATATGTTGTTGCACATGAGAAGAGTGGCGCAAAAGCCATCATTACGCAGCTGATTGATGGAGAGCCATTCTATTATTCATATATCATCACCCATAAAGACAATCCATGGAATTCACTTGAAGATTTACTGAAAAACAGCAGTGAAGCTGACTTTGCCTTCGGCGATATCAATTCAACTTCAGGATCACTTATCCCATCCATTGAACTGAAGGACCGCGAAGTTTACAAATCAGAGGATGACCACAGCTTTAAGTCCGTCAGATTTACCGGCTCGCATGATGCTACTGCACTGGCAGTCCAAAATAAGCAGGTTGATGCAGGTGCGATCGACAGCGCTATTTACAATCAATTAGTGGATTCAGGAAAAGTGGAAGCTGATCAGATTAAAACGATCTGGAAATCAGAAAAGCTTTTTCAGTACCCTTGGGCTGTACATGAAAATACCGATGAAGAAACGATTAAAGCATTGAAAGAAGCATTTCTCGCGATTGAAGATCCGGAAATTCTGGATGCTTTCGGGGCAAGCGGATTTACAGAGGCAAGCAATGAAGATTATGAAAGCATCCGCCAGGCTGCCCTAAAAGAGGGACTCATTAAAGAATAGGGCTGATAAGATTGTGGTTTAAAAAACGCAGCATTTTAACATATTTGGTGTTGGCTTTATTTGTTTATCTAAGCATGAAGCTAACGGAATTCGATTTATCGAAATTCAAAGACTTCCGCAATATGATTGACTTTCTGTCCCATTGGTTTCCGATGGATTTCTCTCTTCTTCCAAAGATACTTGAAGATAGTCTGGAAACATTGGCCATGGCTTTTCTGGGAAGCTTCTTCGGGCTTATTATTGGACTTCCCTTAAGCTTTATGGCGGCTAAAAACACGTCCGGCTCTAAACTTATTTACCATCTAACCAGAGTCGGCCTCAGCTTTGTCCGCTCTATTCCTGAAATTGTATTCGGTCTGATTCTACTGACGGCTCTTGGACTTGGTCCTTTTCCTGCTGTCCTGGCCATTATGTTTCATAACATTGGAGTTCTGGGAAAACTGATCTCAGAACTCATTGAAGCATCCGATCCCGGCCCGCAGGAGGCCATGAAAGCAGTTGGTGCCAAAAGCTGGTTTGCTTCCCTGTTCAGCATTTTGCCACAAATATGGCCAAATGTATTGTCGAATTATTTCTACCGGTTTGAGGTTGCCATTCGAACTTCTCTCATATTGGGGTTTATTGGCGGTGGAGGAATTGGCCAGAGACTTTTTAATGATTTTAAAACCTTCCAATACAGTTCAGTTTCACTCGATGTACTGGTTATAATGATCATCGTAATTCTAGTGGATCTTTTCGGAAGCTATGTTAGGAACCGAGTGATATAAAGGAGGCCTGAAATGCTTGAGATTCGAAATATAACAGTCCGCTATCCCGGCATGAAGCATAATGCCCTGAATTCCATAAACCTGACGATCCATCCTGGGGATTTTGTTTGTGTGTTAGGTAAAAGCGGTGCTGGTAAATCCACTTTGATCCGCTGTTTAAATGGCTTGCAGACACCATCATCGGGAGAAGTCATCTGGGATGGCCTATCCTTTTCTGCACTGAGTGAAGAACAGCTTCGAAAAATCCGCAGGGAAATGGGAATGATCTTTCAGCATTTTAATTTAATTCCCCGATTGACTGTCCAGCAAAATGTTCTGACAGGGATGTTCGGCTATAGGAGCAGCTTCAAAAATCTCATCGGATGGTTCACAGATGAAGAAAAGGCTCAGGCTAAAAAAGTCATTGCAGAGGTGGGCTTATCCGATTTCACCGACCGCAGGGTCGAGCATCTTAGCGGAGGGCAGAAACAGAGAGTCGGCATTGCAAGGGCTCTCCTTCAAAAGCCAAGGTTCCTTCTAGGCGACGAGCCTGTTGCGAGCCTGGATCCGGGAACTTCAGACCGGATATTCAGCCTGCTTCAGGAGATGCATGAGCGGCATAAGCTTCAAACCATTATAAATGTTCATGATGTTCAGTTAGCTAAACGATATGCAACCCGCATTATCGCTTTAAAAGATGGGGAAGTCGTTTTTGATGATAAACCAGAGCAGTTTACAGACGATATGTATGTATTTACATATGATGCTGAAAGTTATAGCGAAAAGTCATTTATCCGTTCAACTTAAAAAAGGAGGCAAAGTAAATGGCCAATTGTCCGTGAGTAGTGGATAGCTCGAACGTCGTGTACGTTTCGAATGACCCTGAAATCAAATTATTTAATGAGGGCCTTACATCGAAGAAAACAGTGGTGTTGACCTTTGATGATGGACCAGCAAGAGTTCTTCCTGAAATATTGGATATCTTGAAGAAAGAGAATGTTCCAGCTGTATTCTTCTGGCAATCCAGGCTTTTATACCCTCAGCGCCCGTGGAGAAGAGTCATTGACGAAGGTCATCAGATTGGTACTCACTCTTCAAAGCATTCCAACTTTGTTAAATTGACTCCACATGAACAAGTCCAGGATCTCCGCAGCAGCAAAGCTAAGATTGAGTCCATCATCGGCCAGGATGTAAAACTTTTCCGGCCCCCATTTGGGCAGTACAATGAACACACGATAGCTGCAGCCAAACAGCTTGGGCTCTCAACCATCATGTGGAGAATCTCGTCAATGGACTGGGAGCTCAAAGAACAGCCTGAACAAATTATCGCAAATGTCATAGAGAACCTGGAAGACGGAGCGATCATTCTTTTGCATGAATTAGCCCAGACTGTTGAAGCTCTTCCTGATTTAATTGCTGAGATTCGAAATAAAGGTTATGAATTCAGTTTGCTCTAAAAAGTATCCTTGTGCAGGATACTTTTTTTGTGCTGTGAAAAAAGCAGTATTATTTTTTAAAACAGATTGATATATTGTGGAGATAGGATGCCTATTAAGGGGGAGCGCCTAGCTTGTTTACTAATATTGTGACTGCCAACGGGACTCTAAATGACCGTTGCATTTTAAGAAGAGAGAATATATATCAGGGAGCGAACGGCCGGTTTGTCGAGCGCTTTTTTATTGATGCTTCAAAAAGCTATATTTTCAAACCTCTGACAAACAATACCCAGCTGGGAAAAGAAGTGTGGATTTTCGAAAATGTTCTGGCAGAACTCCCGTTAAAGTATCCAAAAATCCTGTCGTACTCCGTTCAAAACAAATTAAACAATAATTGGATTATTTTAGAGGACCTTGGCACCATCACACATACATTTGATTCAAATATTGCACTGGAACTGGCTGCATTAATGGCCAAATGGCACTCTTTGCCCGCTGAGCGGTTCTCCATTAAACAGCTTAAAGGCCCTAAACCGCCTATTGAGGAAATGGCAAACCATATTCTGCAGAACAAAGAGAAAGTTTTTACTATTTTTAGGTTACATAATGTTTCAGAGCGTTTAGGAAATATCATTTTCAGCGCATTTACCAGTAAACCCTTTTCTGCTGTGAAGGTTCTTTGCCATGGGGATTTGCACCAGGGGAATTTTGGGTATGCGGGCGATAAGACAGTGGTTCTGGACTGGGAACATTGCCATTTGAACACACCTTTTTGGGATTTGTATCATTTAATCGATATTTCACATCCGGATTTCACTAAGCCTAATAACCATACTTTGCGAAATATGATTCTGGATTGTTATTGTGAAGAATCCCAAATATCTGCGCCTGACAGGGAAAAATTCAAACAGGAATATTATTTGTTTTCAGCTGTCTTTTCGGTTTGGATGATGATGTTAATACAATCAGATCTGGACCATCAGGGAGCGAAGTGGACTCCAGAACAGCTGTTGAGGCAATTAAAAGAGACAGTACGCAATCTTGTTGAATGTGCTGAAGAAATCATTTAGAACGAAAGTCAGGTCATGTTGATTGACACAATATAGCTAATATGATATTTAAATATTGGTTAGCACTCTTAAGGTTTAAGTGCTAATGTATTAAAAATTTTAAGGGGAGAGACGAATATGGAAACGAAACAGTTTCAGGCAGAATCCAAGAGATTATTGGAAATGATGATCAACTCCATTTACTCTCAAAGAGAGGTGTTCCTGAGGGAGCTTATTTCCAATAGCAGCGATGCGATCGATAAGATCTACTATAAAGCACTTACAGACGATTCCTTAACGTTTGACAAAGAGAGTTACTACATAAAGGTCATTCCTGATAAAGGAAACAGAACATTAACAATCATAGATACAGGCATTGGAATGACAAAGGAAGAGCTTGAAAACAACCTTGGCATCATTGCTAAAAGCGGTTCTCTGGCTTTTAAGAAAGAAAATGTGATTAAAGATGGCCATGATATTATCGGCCAATTCGGAGTAGGGTTTTATGCGGCATTCATGGTCGCTGATGTTGTAACAGTGATCAGCAAAGCCCTGGGCAGTGAGCAGGCGTACAAATGGGAATCCCATGGGGCGGAGGGATATACGATAACGCCATGTGAAAAAGAGACAGTCGGCACAGAAATTATCCTTAAAATTAAAGAAAATACGGAAGATGAAAGCTTTGATGAATACCTCGAAGATTACCGCTTAAAATCGATCATAAAGAAATACTCAGACTTCATCCGCTATCCAATTAAGATGGATACCGCAATCAAAGAACCAAAAGAAGACGCTGAGAATGAGTATGAAGAAATCACTGAAGAGCAGACCATCAATAGTATGGTTCCGATTTGGCGGAAAAATAAGAGTGAACTGACAGACGAAGATTATGAAAAATTTTATCAGGAGAAGCATTATGGCTTTGACAAGCCGGTAAAGCATATTCATATAAATGTGGATGGCACCATCCGCTATAATGCGATTTTATATATTCCTGAGAATATTCCATTTGATTATTATTCAAAGGAATATGAAAAAGGACTCGAGCTTTATTCAAATGGCGTATTAATTATGAATAAATGCGGAGACCTGCTTCCTGATTATTTCAGTTTTGTAAAAGGGATGGTGGACTCTGAAGATTTATCGCTTAACATCTCAAGGGAAATGCTTCAGCATGATCGGCAGCTGAAACTCATTGCGAAAAACATCAGTAAAAAGATTAGAAACGAACTTCAAAATCTGATGAAAAATGAGCGGGAAAAATATGAACAATTTTATAAGTCGTTTGGAAGACAATTAAAGTATGGTGTATACAGCGATTTCGGAACCCATAAAGAAATGCTCCAGGATTTATTGATGTTCTATTCTTCAAAAGAAAAGAAATTGGCATCACTTGATGAATATATATCAAGGATGAAGGATGACCAGAAATATATTTATTACGCAGCTGGAGAGTCACATGAAAGAATAGAAAAGCTTCCACAAACTGAACTTGTGGCTGAAAAGGGCTATGAAATCCTGTACTTTACAGAAGATATTGACGAGTTTGCCATTAAGATGCTTATGTCCTATAAAGAAAAAGAATTTAAGTCTGTCTCAAGCGGCGATCTTGGCATAGAAAATGAGGATGAAAAGGTATCCGAATCAGAAGCAAAGGAACATAAGGAATTGTTCAGCAGCATGAAGGAAATTCTTTCAGGAAAAGTGACGGATGTCCGAATTTCCAAAAGGCTTAAAAGCCACCCGGTTTGCCTGACAGCTGATGGAGAAGTTACCATTGAAATGGAAAAAGTCCTTAGCAGCATGCCGGATAATCAAAACGTAAAAGCAAATAAGGTTTTGGAAATCAATTCAAACCATGAAGTTTTCCAAGCTTTAAAAAATGCATTGGAAAATGATAAAGAAAAATTAGATCTGTATACCAACCTCCTGTATAACCAGGCGCTGCTGATTGAAGGCCTGCCTATCAGTGATCCTGTGGAGTTTACGAATGATATTTGCAAAGTAATGGTTTAACAGCCCGTTTTAACAGCCCGAATCAATCGGGCTGTTTTTTGTTTTTTGTCAAAGGAATATTTTATGTGCTAATAAACACACTAAGCAGTAAAGGAGGAGTGTTATGCTGCATAGCAAGGCACTATCGCTGAAATTTATGGCCTGTCTTGTCCTTTTCTATATTATTCTTGGTAAAAGGTACGGCATGAGCTTTGAAAACATTTTTATCATTACAGCCTTGCTTGTGATCACCTCATACATATTGGGTGATATGCTGATACTTCGCCGGACAAATAACGCATTGGCATCCATTGCTGATTTCGGATGGGCTTTTGTGCTCATATGGTTTTTGAGCTCTATTTTAACACTTCAAAATGAGCTCATTAGCATGTCACTGGCTGCAGCTTTTGGAACAGCCATATTGGAGTATGCATTCCATTTATATCTCTTAAGTAATTTAACTGAAACAAAGGTAGAAAAAGGCACTATAAACCAAGGGAACCTTCGTTATATTACTGAAAATTCCGAGGACCTAACTCCCCTAAAACCAAATGGCAAAAGCGGTGAAGGTAAATAATCCATTCTAAAATTTTTGAGAAGGAGAATAATATGTCTGTTTTCGTTTACCAAACATTTGAAGTGAAGCAGGATAATTTTGTTGAGGCATTAAAAAATATGAGGATGATCCAAAGCTATCGGAATGAAAATTACCAGCACAAGGTTGAACTATTATCACCAATATCAGGAGATGATCATACATATGCTTTTCTTTCCACATATGAGGGTCTGGCCGAGATGGAACTGCAAAACAAAAAGATGTTTGAAGATGAGGAATACAAAAAGCTGATCGAGCAATTCTTCCTTGAGGATATTGTCCAGGGAAGCATGCATACACAGATGTTCAGGTCTGTAACAGGATTAAAGAGCGACAGTTCTGAAAAAAAGAAATAAAAATTATGGCAAGTTTCCTTTCGACATGAAAACAGAGGCCGATCATCATCTGAATCGGCTTATTTTTTTGCCAATAAGCAACTGAGCAACCGAGCTGAAAGGGAGGTACATCATGGATTTTTTTCTTCCAAGCGGCAATTCCTCGAAGGAAAGTGAAGCAGGTGATTTAAAATGGTGGCAATTATCACTGATTGGAGTCGGCTGCACGATCGGGACCGGATTCTTCCTTGGATCTGCCATTGGGATTAAGATTACCGGACCTGCGATCGTATTTTCATTTATATTAGCTGCTGTCGGAACCTATATAGTCTATAATCTTTTAGCTAAAATGACCGCAGAGGACCCTCAGGAAGGATCTTTTTGCTATTATGCCAATAAAGCGTATGGAAAGTGGGCAGGATTCAGCTGCGGGTGGAATTACTGGTGCTCGAATATATTAATCATGGGCAGCCAGTTAACCGCACTCTCCATCTTAACAAGATTCTGGCTTCCCCATGTACCGCTTTGGATTTTTGCAGCGGGCTATGCCATTCTTTCAATTATTGTAGTGTTAACTGGGAACAAAGGCTTTGACAAGGTGGAGAACCTGTTTGCGGTAATTAAAACAGCAGCCATTATTATGTTTATCATTCTCGCAGCCGCTGCTTTGTCCGGAGTGATTGATGGAGATGCAAGACACCCCGGATTCCCCGGTTCGTCAGGGGAATGGTTTCCTGAAGGCTTTAAGGGCTTTTGGTCATCGCTGATTTATGCTTTTTATGCGTATGGAGGTATTGAAGTAATTGGGTTAATGGCAACAAGATTAAAAAAGAAGGAGGATGCACCTAAGGCTGGCATCATCATGCTTATTGTCCTTGTCATCATCTATGTCATTTCCCTCGGGTTAGCCGTGTATATGGCTTCACATGGTGCTTTTAACGAAAAAGAAAGTCCTTTCGTAACTGCAATGGATAAGTATAATCTGGACTTCTTCCCGCACGTTTTTAATGCAGCAATCATTATTGCCGGCTTCTCTACCATGACCGCTTCCCTGTTTGGAGTAACGGCATTGCTGGTTACTTTGGCTAATGATGGTGATGCTCCAGCGGTATTTTCAAAAAAGATAAAGAAATGGAAGGACCTTCCTTTACCTTCGCTCGGGCTGGCTACAGCCGGTTTAATTGCATCCATCGTAACCGCCCTATTGCTGCCAGGCAAAATATATGAGTATATCACAACTGCTGCTGGTATATTAATTTTATTCAATTGGTCTTTCATCATCATTTCAGCTCTTCGGATTTTGGAAAATAAAGTGTTCGGTAAGATAAGTGCTGCGGCGGGATTACTTCTGATCCTAGCTGCGGTAAGCGGCACATTACTTGAAAAGTCAATAAGGCTTGGATTTTTTGTCAGTTTAATATTTGTTGCATTAATAGCGATCGTGGCCTTTATTATGCAAAAAAAAGTATGGAAAAAAGAAGGCGGAAGCAGCTGTTAACAAAAAGAAACAAACACCAGTTTTCATTCTGGTGTTTGTCTTACTTTAAATATGGAGATAATTTCTGAATGATTTGATTCAGCTTTTGAGTATTTTTTTCATACATTTCCTGTGCCTTTTTGGAATCAGTCTGCAGGGAAAATACTTCAAGGTCAGCTGCACACTTTTTTATCATTGCCATAAGCAGAGGACGCTGTTGTGGTGCAGGAACCTTAAGTGAATCATCAAAAATATCTACAGTCAGTTCTCCATAAGAATTAATTTGACCAAAAAAGATATTATCAATGGTCAAGCCCAGTTTTTCTATCTCCATGTTAAGCCATTTTCTAGTTTTCCCTGACTCAGCAAGGGGATCGTTTAGAATTTTCCCATCCATAATAACCGTTTGCGGCTCTTTTTCCTGAGGTAAATTCAATTGAAGATCCTTTGGGGTAAGCGGCTGGTTCTCCTTCTTCAGCATGATGCTAAGATCTCCGCGCGGCTCTAAAACAGCAAACTCCACATCTGCTGTTTTAAAGACATTTTTTTGGCGAAGCAGGGAGGATAAGTCATCTATCGAGTATCTTTCTTTTTTTAGATTATCTTCCAATATTTTTCCATCCTTAATAAAGATAGTACCTTTTCCTTCAAAGAAATCACGGAAGCTTTTACTTTTAAGGGAAAGAATATCGGCAAATAATGTTACAAGACCAAAGATGAAAATAGAAAGGATACCGCTGGCCCAGTGGTTATCCAGCCCCATAATAATTTCACCGGCTATACTTCCGATTGTAATACCTGATACATATTCAAAAAATGAAAGCTCTGATATTTGTTTTTTTCCTATCAGTTTGGTTATAGCAAATAAAACACCTGCGAATAAAATAGAACGAGCACCGATAAGCAGCCATTCAGGCATATTTTCATCTCCAAGTTCATTTAATTTGGTTTATATTGGGGTTCCTCAAACTCTATAACCTTTTTCCGGTTTTCAAGATCAGTTTTTATCTCGCTTACCTCGAGCATGGATTCATGGAAAAGGCGCTTTGCTTCTTCATCCACTGAGGTTAAGGCCAAATTTGATAACTGTGCTTCTATAGAGCGAATTGCTGCAAGACATTGATTTACATTCGAAGCAATTGTCATTGGGATCACACCATTCAGGATAAAATTTAAATTGTAATAGGGCTGGCATCTGCCAGCCTTAATGTCTACTGATTATATTGAGGTTCCTCTTGCTGAATCTCCTGCAGTCTTGGTTCAAGGCTGTCTATAATCGATTGTGTTTGCTGTGCAGCATTCTGATACAGCTGTTTAGCATTTTGGTTGTCCGTAGCAAGTGCAAACGTTTCAAGACTGGCCTGTGCGCTCTTCAATCCAACAATCGCTTGCTTTACTTGAGTTCCAACTGTCATCTTTAATTCCTTCTTTCAAATAAGAATATAAACTACACCATGTATTATTACTTTTTATTGAATGCTTATGTAATAAACTTCATGCCAATTTCAGAAAGCTTAACATACATGGCGGTCCGGATCTCATCTTGGCTTGACCTCCCTGCGAGCTCCCTTATTAAAAAAGGGAATACATCCTTTCATTTCCATTATTAAAATTACCATTAGATTAACATCCTATTTACTATAGGTTAGGAAAGGAAGGAGACCTAAAAAAATCATGTTCCGCAATATTTTATTATCAATATGGGTATTCCTGGATCCTCTTTATTATCCTTTTACACGGTTACAGCATCTTACAGCAGATCCGGAAAAAGGAGGGGTTTTTCGTGTACGGCTAACAAAATATAAAGGGAATGACATTGAATTATCTGACGGTATTATCATAAGAAAAAATGATCTTTTACTTAAGATTCATCTGCATAATGTCAGGCTGTTAAATGAATTTAACTATATGAAAAATGAATTATTAAAAGGAAGAGCCATCTATAAAAGAGTTAAGGATTCTATGCCTCTTTTGACTGCTTTTATCCTCAACCATCCGGAAGAAACGAAAATAAAAGGGGTTATTGGCATCACCCTTATAAACAAGGGATTCAGCACGCTTGGATTTGAATGTATACTTCCAAAAAATAAACTATACTGCTGGTTTAAAAAAACATTTCAATTGCCTATATATTTTTTATCGTGTTCAAAAATTTCTGCTGTAAATATAAAAAAACATCGCACTGTTTACTTGTTGATGTCTAAAGAAAACCTCATGAAAAAATATAAATAAAATGATGCGGACTGTTTCCTCTAACTCCCACTAGGACTATCTCCTCAATCCTCTTATACTTTTAAGGAGGGAGGGGATTTGAATATGGCATTATTTATTACTTTAATCTTTTCTGCCGTTTTCTGTTTTATTATTTACAAAGCCAATAAAAACACAAAGAACGTAACTATAAATTCAATTTCTGTTTCCCGTCCTAATATCTCAGTTTCGGGAGATAACATTAAAATTCTTCATATATCTGATATGCACCTCGAAAATTTATCTGTCAGTCCGGATGAATTATTTGCAATGGTCTCAAAACAGCCAGTCGACCTAATTGCTCTTACTGGCGATTTTCTTGACCGCAAACGAAGTATTCCTAAACTCGCGGGCTATCTCCATGCCCTGCACAAGACAAATCCAAAGCATGGCATGTATGCCGTCTTTGGTAATCATGATTATGTTTTAAAAGGACATAACTTTGAAACATTGAAAAACACACTAGAAGAAAATGGCTGTAAAACACTGCAAAATGAGCATGTAACTATTCATGTTAAGGGGGAAAACCTTAACATCATTGGAATTGATAATTTCAGCACCAAGCACAGTGATGTTAACAAGGCCTATAATGGAATTCCTGAAGGCTACAATTTGGTATTGACACATGATCCCAATGTTGTTTTAGAAATGGAAAACGTACCTTTTGATTATTTATTATCGGGGCATTTTCACGGTGGCCAGATTCATTGGCCAAAGCCATACCATCTGATAAAAATGGGGAAGCTTGTCCGAATGAAAATGGTTAAAGGTCTTCATTATCATCGCGGGAAACCGTTTTATATAAGTGAAGGACTAGGCCAGACAGGGGTCAATATCCGTATTGGCAGCCGTCCTGAAATCACTTTTCATGAAATATCCTAATGCAACTTTGAAACCTTGCCATAGCAAGGTTTTTTGCGTTTATTAAACAGGACTATTTATGAATGGAAACACATTCTTTTTAAACACAAGAAAATTAAAGGATATTCGCAAATATTATTTACAATGCCTTCAAACTTTTTGCCAGCATATTCGAAACCCTAAAAGTAAAAATTATATATGGAGAAGGGAAATATGAAGTACGTTTCCTTCTTATTACTTAAAGGGGAGTGCTATGACTTGAATAACTGGATAAGTGCGCTTTTTAATACTGGCAGAATGCAGCCACTTTTAAATATGTTTGGCAGAAAGAGAAGGAGAAACAGAGGAATGTTATGGGGATCTTTATTAAGCCTTGGCTTAAGTGCAGCTGCATATGGATTTACTAGAAATCGCGGCAGAAATATGGCTCGCCCGTTTCAAAAGTTAATGAATAACACAGCCCAAATGACAAATTTCCAGAAGCCAAATATGGCGGGGTTAACTGAGTTTGCAGAGGAATTAACATCGAATAAGAACCCGATAAACAACAAATTCAATAATACAGCCCAAACGACAAATTTCCAGAAGTCAAATATGGCGGGGTTAACTGAGTTTGCGGAGGAGCTAACATCGAATAAGAACCCGATAAACAAATAACGAATAACAGCCCACGTATTTTGTGGGCTTTTTTTCATTTTAAATCAAATCATCTTTTTGATTGATCCAGCTTGTTATGGAACCATAATTTATAACAAAAGAGCAGGCAGAGAAGAAATAGAAGGTACGAAATTACTCCCAGCAAAAAATTATGAAGTGATAAAAACAATTGCTCCCCGCTGTATGCAAGCATAAACATTGGAGGCAGCAGTCCAAAGGCAGTAGCAATAAAAAAATGCCTAAATGGAATATCTGCTATTCCACAATAGATATTAAACACCTGAGGAGGGATAATAACAATCATTCGTCCAAACAAAATAGCCATAAATGCTTTTTTTTCAAACAGGTCCTGAAATTTATTGATTGCTTTATACTTTCCCAAATAGGCAGTGAAATAACTTCTGAAATAGTATCTTGATAAAAAAAAGTAAATTAACGAAGTCAAAAGAATGCCAAACCAATTTATCAGCAGACCAACTAAAGCACCAAATTTCATTCCCATTAATCCTGCAAATAAAGTAAATGGCAAGAATGGAATAGATGCAATCAGAACAGAAAATAAAAACATCGCAGGAAGCCATGATGGGTCACTGGTTCGCAGCCATTCTAATAAATATTCTTTATTGGTAATTCCAACAATCAATAAAATGACATAGGCTATTGCAATCCACCATCTGCGCATCAAATTTGCTCCTTAATTATATCCCTAAATCTATCCATTCCCGGCTGCCTTAATTTCAGTATGCTTATTTTTTGTAAAGAAATGTATTCACCTGGACAAAAACATTTTTTGAAACCAATCATAAAATAACATCAAGTAAAAAAATGGGGAGGCAGCTTAACAAATGCACTATTATCAAAACATGAATTATGGTTACTTTATTCCAAACAGAAATTTAAAAAACGAGACCTTAATGAACGTAAAACCATTTGTGAATTATGGCCTATCAGAAGCAAAATTCACTTCAGTTTCCCATGCTATGACTGAAGTTGCAGCAATTGCGTACTTGCTTGGAAAGGGCTATGACCCGCAAACAGCTTATAAAACGGTGGAATCCTGGGAGGTTAATGAATCATTTTATTAAAAATATCAGAAAAAATGCAATCCGAAAACCATGCAAAATTGTTAGATAAACCCTGGGCCAATTTAGATGGTGATTTATAACAAAACATAAACCTTCGCTCAGGTATATACTGAGAGAAGGTTTTGTATGTTCAATAATTCAAAAATCCAATATCTATTTTTCAAATCTGCAATCCGAAAAAAGAAGGAAGGAAGTAAAGCGTCTTATGGCTAGCATTTTTATTCTAGTTTACATAATATATATTATAGGAAGTAATGGATTGAAATAGAATTGTTGTCTCATTATCAAAGTATACTTAAGATATTGAGACAACATGAAAATTTACAGTCAATTATTACTTAAATGATTTAAACTGCAAACGAAGAAATTTTGTTTTGAATAGTTTTCAGTTTAATTTTTAAAGAACTAATTCGTGTTTTTCTTGCTGAAGCTATGGATAAATATTTGATAGTCCAGTTATTTCTTAAATAAACGATATTTCACAGATGTTCAATGATCCCTCTTAACTGATACTTATTTTTGACTAGTTTACATAATATTTTTATATACAACCATGTGTTCAAATCCATTTAATTTATTCACTATCCTGTGTTGTATTAAAAAACAGATCATCTTGTTCTTTATTATCCTTAATATTGTTTTTGCTTTTGATTTTTTCCCCCATCTCTCCATCCGATTCATAACTTAATCCAAATGCTTTCTCCTGTTCTTTCTTCATTCTAGTCGCTCCTTTGCTTTAGGATAAAATACAGCTTCTTTTACATTTGTTGCTGCGTTTAGAGCCATTATTCATAAAACAGAACATGCGTTCCCTAACGCGCATTTTCATACTGGCTGCAATGCTGCACTTAAATATTTTCTCGGAGTCCCGTAATAAAGAAGTTTGCTGAACTCCGGGTATGCAGATTCAAAATATATAAAGATTGGCGAATCAAGCAGCCAGGGATAATTGGTATAAAAACATCTGTCTCCATAAACTATCGCTTTCAGCGCCAGATCCAACTCCTTCTGGAAGATAAGAAACCTTATTTTAGCGTATTGCTGATCGAATTCACCGCCGCTAATATATACCCTTCCGCTCAGCACATACTGCCCCATTTGTGGAATCCATTCAGCAAATACTTCATCACGGAATTTAGGATTGACTGCATCAAAGTCATAGCAGCCGCCTATCGCCAAAAATAATTCTCCTGTTGCATCTGAGTGTGTAAGTGTATATTTCCTGCTGTCTACGGGTCTGAATTCCGTCGCAGGAGGCAAATATTTAACCGACAGCTTAGATGGATTAAAATTACTCATAATAAGCGCCCCCATATACAATTTTCCTTATGCCCAGTATATGGGGCACTGAAAGAAACGTGACAAATGCCCATATCATTAACGCTTGCGGGAATTCATTTTCATAACTTTGGTGTCTTTTAACATCCATTTCCCTTCTTCATACAGCCAGAAAGATTCTACAAATGCGATGGTATCTGCATTATAAGCACCGCTTATTCTCTGAACTCCCATTAATCCATTCTGCCCTTCAACAGGGATGATCTTTAGCGTGCTATATGGATTTACCATTAGTTCGGTTGGTTCACTTAGTTTTCCGTTTACATACAGACCAAGCCGTTCATATTCCTCACTACGGTCCCTTAAATCAAAGGTATATGATTGTTTGGTGTCCTGAATGCTAATATTGGCTTTGTAGCCATTTTCAAATTGGCTATTGATCACTAAAGGATCTGGAACCGACAGGTCAGTCAACGTAAAGTCCTTTAACGTATATAAATAAAAATTTGACAGGCCGCCGCTTCCCCCTGTTGGAATACTTATAAACATATCTTTAATGGAATCATGATTTAAATCCTCAAACTGTATTTGAGGTTCATACCCTCCAGCAAGCTCCGCTTTATACGTATTACCGTCAGAAGCCTTTATTTCGAGTGATATCTCCTTTAAAAATGATGCGCCATCCTCATAATAAACACCCTTAATATAGACGGTATCCGCCTTATTATCACCGGTTACATCCAATTTATCTTTTGACACCGTTACAGCTTTTTGCTCTCTCTCACCAGCATATACGCCTGTTATGGCGGATAGAGACATAAAAAAGAAAGCCGCAAACGCAAAAAGCAATTCCTTTTTCATTTACGAATCCTCCCTATTTTTTTTATTATCCTGCCCAATTATGGAAATAACATGTAAAAACATAAAAAACCTCCCATCCAAAGGATAAGAGGTTTTGCAGTTTTGCAGATAAATTATTCAGCTGCCTTCTTCTTTGAAGCATTTTCTTTGGTTTCCCATGATTCAATTCCTTTTAGACCCGGGATGGAGTCTGCATAAAACACAGGGTCTTTTCCTTCTTTTCTCTGTGCCTTATAGTCCTTTAGAGCTGCAAAGGCAATTTTAGCAAGCAATACAATTGCAATAAAGTTAATGATGGCCATTATGCCCATGAATAAATCGGCCAGGCTCCAGACAATTGCTAAATCAACTACAGATCCGAAAATTACCATTCCTAGTACAGCAATGCGATATATAAATAACGCAGAGCTGCTTTCTTTAATAAATTCAATATTTGTTTCACCATAATAATAATTTCCGATAACAGATGTGAACGCAAATAAGAAAATAGCAACAGCTATAAACATAGGTGCCCATGATCCGACATGTGTGCTAAGGGCTGCCTGTGTCAATTCAATGCCTGTTAGGTCAGAATTAGCATATTCACCTGACAGCAGAATAATAAAGGCTGTAGCGGAACATATTAATATCGTATCCACAAATACCCCAAGGGTTTGAATCAATCCTTGTTTTACAGGGTGGGAAACTGAAGCTGTAGCAGCTGCATTTGGCACGCTGCCCATTCCTGCTTCGTTTGAGAAGAGACCCCTTTTAATACCCATCATCACTGCAGCACCCATTGCGCCGCCAGCAGCCTGATCAAGCCCAAAAGCTCCTTTAACAATGCCGCCAACCAGATTAGGAATTTCAGTAATGTTCATCATGACAATTACAATAGCGACAGCTAAATATATGACTGCCATTATCGGCACAACGACTTGTGATACATAGGCAATCCGTTTAACGCCGCCAAAAATGATGATCGCCGTTAAAGCCGCAAGCACAAGTCCGATGGTTAGACGGCTCGCACCAAACGCTTCATTAAAAGCTAAAGAGATGGTGTTCGATTGAACAGAGTTAAAAACCAGACCAAAACAGAATGTAATGATGATAGCAAAGATTATTCCCATCCATCGCTTATTCAGACCTTTTTCCATATAGTAGGCTGGACCGCCGCGAAAACCATCCTTATCTTTCACTTTATAAATCTGCGCCAAAGTACTTTCAATAAAACTGGAAGCTCCCCCAATAAAAGCGATGAGCCACATCCAAAAGACAGCCCCTGGTCCCCCTGCAGCAATTGCAGTCGCTACACCGGCGATGTTACCAGTACCTACACGGGAGGCTGCACTAATAGTAAAAGCCTGAAATGATGATATCCCTCTCTTGCCTTCTGCAGATACCATTGCTTTATCGCCCAATATTCTGAACATTTCACCAAAATATCTTAATTGAACAAACCGGCTTTTAAAGCTGAAATATAATCCTAAAATGATTAATGCGGCAATCAAAATGTAAGTCCATAAAAGATCATTTAGAAAGCCTACGATTGATTCCAATAAACCCATACTATTCCCCCTAATCAACTCTATTGTTATTTCACAAAAACAACACACTCCTTATAATCTATCAAAAGAATTTTTAATAGACAAGTCGAATATTCATTCCAATGGTTTAAAAATTATCAAAAACCCTGATATTAAGCGAAAAATATCCGTTATTCCCAATTCAAAACAAATATTTTTTAATCGTTTTCACAGGAGATTATATTAATTTTTTATACAAAACAACTAACAGAAGAATAACATTATTCTAAATTCTTTTTATGTTCATGAATCTTTATTGATTTAATTTTGACATCAAAACCGGATGAACCAAATTCCCTGCAGCTAACATCGACAAAAAGCCCCTGCTTTCACAGGGGAAAATAAACCTTATTCAATCGGCAGGCCGGCATCATCTTCCTGGACTTCAGTCTTCCAGATGCATTTTGCCTTCCCGTTCTCGGATTCATCAATAATGAACGATCCATTAGAGTATCTGTCATTAAAACGGATTGATGAAACATTAACTGCTTCTATATGCCCTTTTTCCGTTTCAATGTATATATCATCTTTGCTGCGTACAATCACACACCCGACAATACGATGAGGGTTCGATTTCAATTCACGGAGCATCACTACACCGCGCTTGGCACGGGAAGTCCGTTCAAACTCGCTCAGCTTCATTTTTTTAATGGAGCCCCGCTGTGTAACAATCACAACAGCCTGCTCTTTCTGATCCTCAATAAGCTGAGCACCTGCAACAAAATCGCCGTCTTTCAGGTTAATGCCTTTTACGCCGGCAGCCCGGGCACCAACGATGCTCACTTCTTCTTCATGGAACCAGAGGCCGAATCCTTGATGGGTGGCAAGGAATATTTCCTTTGTGCCATCTGTTAAATAGACGTCGAGAACTTCATCATTGCCTTTTACATTAACTGCAACCAGCGGCTTAGAATATCTTTGGGCTTTATAAGCTTTCAGCTCGGTTTTCTTGACCATTCCATTTTTCGTCATAAAGAGCAGGTATTCTTCTGTTTCAAAATCTTTAATCGGAATAGCCCGGACTATTGATTCATTCCGGTCGATCGGTATGATATTGGCTATATGCTGTCCAAGGTCCTTCCAGCGGATATCAGGCAGCTGATGTACAGGACAGTATAGATAGTTTCCTTTATTAGTAAATACAAGGAGAACATCGGTCGTATTCATATCAAGCTTTGCAATCAGCCTGTCTGTATCCTTCATGCCGAAATCCTGTCCGTTAGAGGCGGCAAACGATCTCTGGCTTGTACGCTTGACATAGCCTTCCTTTGTTACCGTTACAATAACGTCTTCACTCGCTACCAGAACTTCAAGATTGATCTTGATTTCCTCGATTTCCGCTTCAATTCTGGTCCGGCGTTCATCGGCGAAACGCTTTTTGACATCCCTTAGCTCTTTTTTAATAACAGAGAGAAGCTTCTTCTCACTTTCCAGAATAGCTTTAAGCTCGCCGATTAGCTTAGCAAGCTCCTCAGCCTCTGCTCTTAAAGCGGTTATATCTGTATTGGTTAAGCGGTAAAGCTGCAGGGAAACGATTGCTTCTGCCTGTGGTTCAGTGAACTCAAACTTTGCAATCAGATTATCTTTCGCATCCCGTTTATCTTTGGAAGCGCGGATCGCAGCAATCACTTCATCCAGGATAGAAAGAGCCTTCATCAGGCCTTCAACAATATGCTGGCGCGCCTCGGCCTTTTGCAGCTCAAACTGGGATCTGCGTGTAACAACTTCTTTACGATGGCCTATGTAAGCATCCAGCAATTCTCTTAACCCCATTAATTTCGGGTGGCGATTGTGGATGGCGACCATATTGAAGTTATATGGAATCTGCAGATCGCTGTTTTTGTACAGGTAATGAAGGACGCCTTCAGGATCTGCATCCTTTTTTAACTCGATCACAATACGGAGGCCGGTCCGGTCTGTTTCATCACGGACTTCAGCAATGCCTTCCACTTTCCGGTCAAGGCGGAATTCATCAATCTTCTTAACCAGATTGGCTTTATTCACTTCATAAGGAATCTCAGTGATGACGATCTGCTTTTTCCCTCCGCGCAAATCCTCAAATTCAGCCTTTCCTCGGACAATGATTTTGCCTCTTCCTGTCTCGTAAGCTTTTTTAATTCCATCGATTCCCTGGATAATGCCTCCAGTAGGGAAGTCCGGCCCTTTAATATGCTCCATCAGATCATCTATGGAACAATCAGGCTTATCCATTCGTAAAATAACACCATCAATAATCTCATTTAGATGATGGGGCGGAATATCAGTTGCATATCCCGCAGAGATTCCTGTCGAGCCATTGACAAGCAAATTCGGATAAACTGCCGGCAAAACGGTTGGCTCATTGGACGTGTCATCAAAGTTCGGGATGAATTCAACGGTTCTTTTCTCAATATCTCTTAGCAATTCGGAAGAAAGGGGGGATAAACGGGCTTCTGTATAACGCATAGCTGCTGGAGGATCTCCATCGATGCTCCCATTATTGCCGTGCATTTCCACAAGAAGGTTACGGACCTTCCAATCCTGGCTCATCCGCACCATCGCATCATAAACTGAAGTATCGCCATGCGGATGATAATTGCCGATTACATTCCCGACTGTTTTAGCGGACTTTCTAAAGCCCTTTTCATGTGTGTTGCCTTCTACGTGCATGGCATAAAGAATCCGTCTTTGGACAGGCTTTAACCCATCACGTGCATCAGGAAGGGCACGATCCTGAATAATATATTTACTATAACGCCCAAAGCGGTCGCCTAATACATCTTCAAGAGGAAGGTCCCGGAATTTTTCTGCAGAACTCATGAATCAACACCCTCCTCCTCTAGTACTGAAATATTTTCATTTTCAAGTATGCTTCCATCTTCTTCAAGGCCGAATGCCACATTCGATTCGATCCATTTGCGGCGGGGTTCAACCTTATCGCCCATCAAGGTGGTCACACGGCGTTCAGCTCTGGCTGCATCATCAATTTTAACGCGGATCAATGTGCGCGACTCTGGATCCATAGTTGTCTCCCATAGCTGGTCGGCGTTCATTTCCCCAAGCCCTTTGTAGCGCTGGAGCATATAGCCTTTACCCACTTTTTTAATGGTATCCTGAAGATCATCATCACTCCATGCGTACTCAATCACTTCTTTTTTGCCTGACCCCCTGCTGACTTTATATAAAGGAGGCAGCGCAATAAATACCTTTCCCGCTTCAAGCAGCGGTTTCATATACCTGTAAAAGAACGTAAGCAGGAGCACCTGGATATGCGCTCCATCAGTGTCAGCATCTGTCATGATGATCACCTTATCATAGTTGACATCGTCCAGATTAAAATCCGTGCCAACGCCTGCCCCAACTGCATGGATAATGGTATTGATTTCTTCATTTTTAAAGATATCCTGCAGCTTTGCTTTTTCTGTGTTAATTACTTTACCTCTAAGCGGGAGTACAGCCTGGAAGCGCCTGTCCCTGCCCTGTTTAGCAGATCCCCCGGCAGAATCACCCTCAACCAGATATAATTCGTTTCTTTGCGGGTTCCTTGATTGTGCCGGGGTAAGTTTTCCAGAAAGCATGGCTTCAGATTTTTTCCTTTTCTTCCCGCTCCTTGCTTCCTCACGTGCTTTGCGGGCAGCTTCTCTTGCCTGGAAAGCTTTTATCGCCTTTTTAATTAACAGGGAGCTTGTCTCAGGGTTTTCTTCAAGGAAATAAGACAAATGCTCGGAAACAACAGAATCAACAGACGAACGCGCTTCACTGGTCCCCAGCTTGCCTTTCGTCTGGCCCTCAAACTGCAAAAGCTCCTCCGGGACACGAACAGATACAATAGCCGTGAATCCTTCCCGCAGATCTGCTCCATCCAGGTTTTTATCTTTCTCTTTCAGAAGATTCACTTTCCGGGCATATTCATTAAAAGCCCTTGTCATCGCAGTTTTGGATCCAGCCTCATGCGTACCGCCGTCTTTTGTGCGGACGTTGTTGACGAATGAAAGGACATTTTCGGAGTATCCATCATTGAATTGAAAAGCAAAGTCCACTTCAATACCATTGCTCTCTCCTTCAAAGCTGACTACTGGGTGAAGAACATCCTTTTCTTCATTTAAATATTCAACAAATGCTTCTATGCCATTTTCATAGTGAAAAACCTCATGAAAGTCATTTCGTTCATCTATGATTTCTATTTTCATTCCTTTAAGAAGGAAAGCAGATTCGCGAAGACGCTCACAGAGTGTTTCGTAATTATACGTGGTAGTCGAAAAAATCGACGGATCTGGCTTAAAGTGAATGGTAGTCCCTGATTGATTTGTCTTGCCCACCTTTTCCAGTGTGGTCACCGGCTTTCCGCCCAGCTCAAATCGCTGTTCATACACAAAGCCGTCACGTTTAATTTTAACAACAAGCCACTCGGAGAGGGCGTTGACCACGGATGCCCCAACACCATGCAGCCCGCCGCTTGTCTTATAGCCTCCCTGGCCAAACTTTCCCCCTGCATGAAGGACAGTCAATATCACTTCTGGAGTCGGCTTGCCCATTCTGTGCATACCTGTAGGCATACCGCGTCCTTTATCTTGAACACTGATTGAATTATCTTTATGTATTCTGACAATGATATGATCCCCGTAACCTGCCAGTGCTTCATCGACAGCATTATCGACAATCTCATATACAAGATGGTGCAAACCCCTTGCATCCGTACTTCCAATGTACATCCCAGGGCGTTTTCTAACAGCTTCAAGCCCTTCGAGTACCTGTATGGCATCATCATTGTAGTCAAAAGCTTCCTGATTTCTTGCCACGAACATACCCCTTTCATTTCCTGCAAAAACACTTGCCGTCCAAATCACGGCACTGGAACACCCGTATGAGAATTCGGCGTTAAAGCCATTTTCCCTTTACTAAACCCAATCGGGAACAGATGTTCTGTATTCATATTTTACCATATATTTTAGGATGGTCTATGCTTTATTTTATCTATTTATTTGGTTTTGGCAAATAAGATCTTGGGATTTAAAAGATTTATCCTGATTATTTCCGTTGCATAAACCCTTTATTTATAGGGATTCAATAAAAAAATAAAAAACATGAGATCTTATGCAGATCTCATGCAGAGTTTACTTCGTTAGTGCATGTTCAACTTTAATACAGCGGTCCATGATGACAGTGAAGCCTTTTTCTTTTAGAAAGTCATATGCTTCCTGGTTTGCCACTCCAAGCTGTGCCCAAAAGATATCAGCATCTATTTCAGCAAACTCCCGAGCAATTTCCGGAAGAAACTCTGAGCGCCTGAATACATTGACGATATCTACATGCCCCTCAATCTCTTTTAAATTTGCGACAGCCTTTACACCAAGTACCTCATCGACAGCCGGATTAACCGGGATGATTTCATAGCCGGCTTTTTGCATTGCCTCTGACACCATATAGGATGTGCGTTCAGGGTTTCCGCTTAACCCCACAACAGCAATCCGCTTTGACTTTTTTAATAGTACACCGATTTCGTCCCTGCTTGGGTTTTCAATAGCCATTTTGTTCCCTCCAATTTTATCTGGTTAATTATATATTACCTAAAAACCCAAAAGCACACTAACTTATTGCTCTTTTTCCCGAATTTCGAGTTTATAAAAATTCAATGATCTCTCAACTTTAAACCCTGCTTTTTTATAAATAGACAGCGCTTTCCCGTTTGTTGTCCCTGCACAAAGCTTAATGCTTTTGGCTCCACTATTCATAAAAAGATCATGAACTGCCATTTCAAGCAAATTCCGTCCAATGCCTTTTTGGCGCTTACCGGGATCCACACCAATAAATTCAATGCTTCCTTCTTTTCCTTCACGATTGTATTCTGCATATAAATAGCCATTTAATCCATCCGCATCATCAAATGTGTAGACTTTGTGATCATCATTAATTCTATCGATTATCTCTTCTCCTGAATAATAGGTATGGGGAAACAAGGAATCATGCAAATGAATAAATTCACTATGAAAGTGAATCGGCAATAAACTGACCTTTCTAAAACCATTGCTTGAATTTTCTTTCAGTTCCATATATGTTTGAGCCGATTGCAGCATGAATCCGTTTTTTGATGCAAATTCGGCTGCAGCATGGTTGGAGGTATCAGAAAATAAAAAGTATGAATGCAGCTTTCCTTCAAAATAATGGAGTGCTTCTTCCCATAATAGTCTCATAAGTTCATTTTCCTGTATAAAAGGTCCCCATAACTCCGCTGTCCCTTTATAAAGATCTGCATCTACACCCAGAAAACCAGCTAGAACATCACCCTCCCTGATAATAAACGCAGCTGATTCAGCGTCACGACTCATTTCTTCCAGACTTTGAAAAATATCGTTTTGGCTTGTCCCCAAATACCCTATATGACACTCTGGCAAGGCATTCATTTCTGCAATAAACTCTGATGCCTGCATTAGATTTGCATGATCTAAAATTTCGGCTTTCACAACACCACCCCTTTACTATATTTTACCATAAAAAAAACGGCTGATTTGTTTCAGCCGAATTAGAAGATTAATAAACGGCTGTCTCTAATCTTTTGAGAAGCCTCTGTATGCTCGTGTTCGCTTCTTTTAAAACCATTTCTTTATCAACGGTGTTCAGCTTCCGATTTTCCATCACAATTTTCCCGTTTACAATGGTAGATTCTACATCTGCACGAGTCGCTGAATAGACAATCCTGCTAATTGTGTCGATATCAAAGGATGGATACACATGAAAATCATTCAGATTCAGGATGGCAAGATCTGCTTTCTTGCCGGGCTCCAGACTGCCGATTTCCTGTTCCATTCCAACTGCTTTAGCTCCGCCAATCGTCGCCATTCTGAAGACGGTTCTCGCATTCATTGCTGTTGGTCCATGTACTGGCTTCTGAATGATGGCAGCCAATCTCATTTCATTGAACATATCCAGATTGTTATTACAGGGAGCCCCATCAGCCCCCAGGCTGACAAAAGCCTGCTGATCCAATAATGAAGGAATTTCTGCTACACCGGATGCCAGCTTTAAATTGGATCCCGGACAATGGCTGACCTTTACGCCGCGCTCTTTGATTATCCTTCTCTCTTCTTCATCAAGCCAAACACAATGGGCCAGAATCAGCCTTTCATTGGCAAGCCCAATGCTGTCCAGGTAGACTACATTCCGCATCCCAAACTCTCTTTCAACAAGCAGAATTTCATTGGCATTTTCAGATGCATGCGTATGAACTCTGACATTGTATTGTGCAGAAAGGTCCCTGACATTTGTCAGCAATTCCTCTGTGCAGGAAACGACAAATCGGGGACAGAAGGCATATTGTATGCGACCGTTATCACGATTGTGCCATCTTTCAAGGAGATCCACGCTTTGCTGGATGGATTTGGAGGTATTTTCTCTTAACGGAACAGGGACCTCATCCCCTTTATCCATCATGACCTTTCCTGCAAGTGCCCGTATGCCGCTTTCGGCAATGGCCTGAAAAGCATATTCGGTATGATTAACGGTTTCCATGTCCACCACAGTTGTTGTTCCGCTCTGGAGCAATTCACCAATTCCGAGCATAGCAGAATAATAGATGGACTCTTCATCATGCGAAGCCTCAAGCGGCCAGATCTTCTGCTTCAGCCAATCAAGAAGCTCCAAATCATCAGCCTGCCCGCGGAATAATGTCTGGCACAGATGGATATGAGTCTGAATAAATCCCGGAATGATCGTCTTTCCGCTGGCATCGATTACTTTATCCGCTTTATGTGTTAAGTTCTGTCCAATTTCGGCAATGCGGTCATCTACAATATATAAATCTCCGAAAATGATTTCTTCAGCTGTATTCATTGTAATAATTTCAGCGTTTTTTATTAGAATACTGCTCAATTTCTTCCTCCCCCTCGCATTGGCCTTGCTTCTGACGGCTCCAGTTTTCCATATAACATAATAAGCTGCCTGTAAAATTGAATGGAGCGCTGGTATGCCGCCAGACTAACCCACTCATTTGGCTGATGGGCCAGCTTTTCATCCCCCGGGCCATAAATCAAGGTAGGAATTTCACTCCTTGGATTAAGTACAGCACCATCTGTATAGTAGGATACCCCGTAATGGTCCGCTGCCGATTCGCCCTTTACCATCTGTGCAATTTGAATAATGTCCCGAGCAGGATCCGTTAAAATAGACGGACGGTCAAGAAGGGTTTCAACACTGTATTTATAAATTTCTCCCTGATCCAATAGAACATCAAGTTTGGATTTTAGCTTATTTATAAAATGGGAATGGGATTGAGGGGGAACCGTTCTAATATCTGCTCTGATGCTGCATTTATCTGGAATGACATTAGTCTGCACTCCGCCCTCAATCATGGTAACAGCCAGGCTGCTTTGTCCGAGGGGCTTCTTTTCTGTCTTCCATTCAATTTTCATTTCATCCAATACCCGGATTATTTTCAGCATATGATCTACTGCATTGATTCCCTGTTCCGGCATCGAACCGTGAGAGGTTTTTCCATACGCTGTGATCTCAAGCCAAAGAGCTCCCTTATGGCCAATCACAATTTTTTCATTTGTCGGTTCGGCAATGACAAGTGCATCGATTTTTCGGTCATCATTTTCTTTTAAAAAAGTCCTGGCACCGCAGCTGTCGACTTCTTCCCCGGCTGTTGCCAGAAAGGTAACGTCTGCAGGTGGAACAGTATTGGTTAGATACAGATCCTCTAAAGCCAGGAACATTGCTGCAAGGCCGCTTTTCATATCAGAAGCTCCTCTGCCATAAATCCGCTCATTTGCGATTTCCCCTGAAAAAGGGGAGTAAACCCATTCTCCATTTCCAGGTGAAACTGTATCCATATGGCCGCATAAGAATAGCTGTTTACCGCTTTTTCCTGGAAGCGTAACTTCAAAATTGCTTCGAGTCTCATCAAGCATGGTCACTTTAAACGGCAGACCATTTTGCTTGCATCTGTCAATAAAAGCTTCGGTCACTAAATGCTCGTTTCCGGGCGGATTGGAGCTGTCGATTTGGAGCAGATGCTGAAGAAACTGAATATCATTCATTAATCCGCCTCCATAATTTGCATTTTAATAGGGGTCACCTTAAACCCATTAACAGGCGCCATGTCCTGGGAACACGTTGTACAGGCAATGACAACATCGCACAGTGCTTTCAGCCTTATGTAATCGCCAGGCTTGGAAAGGGGTTCTGCAATGACATAATCCCCGGCATCATCAAGGACATTATTCATAAAAATATTAATGGGATCTGGAATAACTGTAGGATGAATATTATACTTTTTCAATGCATCTGCAATATTATCATGGCAATTAGGGTGTTCCTCTTTATCGAAATCAACTTTGTAGCGGTAATAATCACATGCCGGGAAGAAGAAATCATGTTTTCCAACAGTATCTTCCAAAAGCTGCATTAGCGGACGGCGGCGGTTGCTGTAAAGCCAGTCTCCCGTTTTAAGCCGTATGCTGCTTAGTGAAGCCCGCATATGGACAGGTGAAACATGTTCCCCGGGATCTTCATAGCTAAAGCAGACAAAGTCCCCGACCTGTTTTCCTTCCATATCAATAATAATCAGCTCTTCCCCTTTGTGAATCAGTGCGCTTCTTCCTTCATACGGCGGAATAATAATTTCGTCCCGGATCTTGCCTCTGTTAAAAACCTCTTTCATTTGATCACCAGCCTTTGTTGTTATTCAATGAATACCGCAACCGCACGAATCGGAGATCCCGTTCCTTTCCGAATTCTGAGCGGAAGTCCAAAATATAGAAATCGCATGCCTGCGATCTGGTCGAGATTGCAGAGATTTTCCGTATTAGTTATTCCGTATTCACGGCAAATGAGATGTCCGGAATACATTGGATCATCCGGATGGTCAATGGCCGGGGCATCAATGCCTATATTGACTGCACCTTGTTCAGCCAGCCATTTTGCTGCCTGATAATCCAGGCCAGTATATGTTGTGAGCCATTTTTCAGTGCCATAAGACCGATTGTAGTGGCCGGTATAGAGGAGGACGATATCTCCTTTTTCAATAAACTGCTGTGATTTCCGCAATGCTGCCTCGAGAACACGGTCAGTAATATACCGATCAGGCTGGACGTGGGACACATCAAGGCAAACGGCGGGCCCGTAAAAAAATTCAAGCGGCATTTCATCGATGTATTTTCCGTTTGGATCATATTCATAGGTTGCATCGCTATGGGTAGGGCCATGTTCATTGATTAATAGATTATTAGTTGCAAACATAAATCCAACTTGCTTTTCACTTTCTTCGTGAGAGATATTTGGGAAGATCATTGTTTTTTGATGGAGGGGAAAAACAGGCATCCCCTGATAAATTTCCTGCGTTAAATCGACTAGTTTAACTCCCATGATATTCCTCCTTGCCCGCTAATTCTTTTATATATGAAAAGCGGCAGGGATCGCCGCTTTTGAGGTCAATTAATAATGGTCGGAATGACCTCAAACTTATCTACATCGATTAGGCCCATATCTGTAATTTTCCACTTAGGGCTTGTTACCAGTGACCAGAATGATAAATGCATAAATGGAACTTCCATGCCGCAGCCAAGAACTTCTTTCGCAAGCTGCGACAATTCGTCTACCTTTTCACTCATTTCTTTTCCGGATAATTCATCTGTCATTAAACCGCCAATCCTCAAAGGCAGGTCACCGACTACTTTGCTATCCTTTATCATGGCTATTCCGCCATCCATGGCAATTACACGGTTCACCGCCGTTACCATATCTTCGTAGTTTGTCCCTGTTACGATGATATTGTGGGTATCATGAGCAACACTTTCAGCAATGGCTCCGCTTTTCAAATCAAAGCCATGCAGGAAAGTCTTGCCGATTTTTCCTGTTCTGCCGTGGCGTTCTACAACCAGAAGCGGCAGAACATCCTGTTTAAGGCAAGGCAGCACAATGCCGTCTTTGACATTCAGAGTGAACTCGCTTCCGCCGGTTAAGTTCTGAAAAGGTATAGCTTCAATTGCCCTTACTTTTGCACGGGTGCCTGGGGCTTCAATAGCCAGCTCCTTAAGTGTTACAGTTTTTCTCTTCACTGACTTTTTCACACTTTCCGGATATATGTAAGGAGCAATATCTATTGTTAATTCGCCTTTTTCAGCTGCTTTTTTCCCTGCAAGATACACCTGGTCAACGGTCATATTGTTCAGATCGCTGATCACGACGACATCTGCCCGTTTGCCTGGTGCAATTATCCCAACATCTTTAAAGCCGAAATGGGCAGCCGGATTTATGGTCGCCATTTGGATGGCTTCCACAGGATCAATTCCTACAGCAATAGTTCTGCGGACAATATCATTCATATGTCCGTAATTTAACAAATCAGCTGGCACCATATCGTCTGATACGAGGATTGCACGCCGGGAATCTAGACCATCCTCTGTTATGGCACGGATACATTCAGCCATATTTCTTTGGGAAGAGCCTTCACGCATGAACACACTTACACCATTGCGCAGCTTTTCGACTGTCTCTTCTTTCGTCGTAGTCTCGTGGCAGGACACATGGTTGCCTCCACTGATAATATGGGCGGCAAGCTCTTTGCCAAACAATCCTGGTGCGTTCCCTTCAACCGTTTTTCCTATACTGTTTGCATATGAAACTGCGGCAACAAGGTCGTCTATTAATTCCGGAGCATGCTCATATACCGGCCTGATATTGCTGAAGCTTTGGATCTCCCCAATTCCCTGCACATTTGGGTCAGCCAATAGCTCTTTCATATCCTTGGAAGTCACATCAAATCCGGAGGTTTCAAGTCCGGGAGCATCAGGCACCGCGCAGGGAACCGTGAAAAGTATCCGGTTTGGAAGTGTCTTTGCTTCTTCAATCATCGCCTGCATCCCTTGAACTCCCAGGACATTGCCAATTTCATGCGGATCCCCGATCAGCGTGGTGGTTCCAGTCGGAATGGAAAGCTTGGAGAATTCCGTGCAAGTCAGCATTGCACTTTCAAAATGCATATGAGAATCAATAAACCCGGGACATACGAATTTCCCCTGAATGTTTTCCACTTTCGTTTTTGGCCCGATTAAGTCTTTTGCATCTCCAGCCATTAAAATATATTCGCCTTTCATCGCAACGTCTGCTTCATAGATCTCCCGGGTGATGACATTAATGAAGTATCCGCCTTTTAGAACTACATCAGCAAACTGGCTGGAATCAAGCAGCACGTCAATAAGCTTGCGGTATTGCACTGCTTTTTTTATGTCTTTTGCATCCATTTATTAACCCCCTGTCTCTCCTTCTACACTGTCAATAATTCCGATAATGGCTGCATCTATAGGAGCATCTTTATTTTGGACGGCTCTTGATGCCATGCTTCCAGTCACATATATGACCTTTTCGCCTATTCCGGCACCAACAGTATCAACGGTTATAATGGGGTTCGGTAACAGCGAGCCGTCCAATCCTATAGGCTGGGTAATTAATAATTTTGTGCCCACCAGATTATCATCTTTTCTTGTGGCAGTTACACGACCAACCACTATTCCCAATTGCATAAAGATCTTCTCCTTAATGTAAAATGATTTCGATCTTCAGTTCCTTTGCTGTATCTCTTGCAAGAGGGGTAATGATAGCCCCTTTTGGAACAGCTATTTGATCAAGCTTATTCAAGTGGGCAAACCGGAGTGATTCATCGGTAATAACCGTTTTCTTCAAAGGCTGAACAGCAAAGTCTGCTGGTTCATTGAACTCTAATAATCTGATTCCAAGCATCTTAAGCTCTGCCAACTGCTGATTAAGCTTTCTTTTTAACAAGTCCGGGCCTTTATCCATTCCTTTCAGTTTCCAATATTGGCTGAAAGGATCACCTCCAGCTTTTAAAGCTGTTACCCGTTTTCCCCTTAATAAGCCCTTTAGAATGATCCTCACCATTGGTCTTTTTTCGTTAAGGGACAATATGTCTGTTATTAAAGAAAAGGATAGAATAGGCAAAAAGATTTCGTCAAAATGATCAATAAGCTGCTCATGAACCATTGAAGGAGAGATCCAATCGTCATTTCCAGTCAGAAGAACTAACTTCTGCAGCTGAACTTGTTTAAGCATTTCTTCCTCAGCAGTCATCCTTAGTGTAATATCTTCCTTTGTTAATTCTTTCAAGTAAGAAAATCCTGGTTCCATTCCTATCATATGAGAGGTTAATAGAGCCAGGATGTGAGGTTTTCTGTCTCTGAAGCTGTCATTTCGGAGGTAAAGCTCCTGCAGAGTGTTTTTTGCCATAACACTCTGCTTTTTGCTGCTCATGCTTATTCACCGATGTTTTTTGATAATAGAGCTCTTTCAACTTCGCTGTGCGGCCTTGGAATAACATGTACCGAAATGAGTTCTCCAACTCTGCTGGCCGCTTCCGCCCCTGCATCTGTAGCAGCTTTAACCGCTCCTACATCTCCTCTGACCATAACCGTTACAAGACCAAATCCCACTTTTTCATATCCGCAGATCTCCACGTTAGCTGCTTTAACCATTGCATCCGCTGCCTCTACTGCGCCTACAAGACCTTTTGTCTCGATTAATCCCAATGCTTCACCCATTGTGTGTTTCCTCCTTTAATTTATTAAACTGATGGTTGGTCTGTATCATTATCATTAAGGTTGTTTTTTTCTATCGTTTGCTTTTTTCTTTTCGTCTCTGCTTCAAGTTTTTTATCCCCCTCAGCATCATTTCCAGGATGCAAATCTTCCAGTTTAAAATGCGGAAGCAGCTTCCCTGCTACTTCACTGTGGGCACGAGGGATGACATGTGCAGAAATTACTTTTCCAATTCTCTCTGCAGCACTCAAACCAGCATCGACAGCAGACTTCACCGCCGCTACATCCCCGTTAAAATGGATGGTAACGCCCAGGTAGCCATCCACTCCTATTACTTTTTCAATTCCTACAATTTCTACATCTGCTGCTTTTACGGCTGCATCTGCAGCAGAAACTGCTGTTGAATAACCAACGGTTTCAATCAAACCTAATGCTTGCAACTGAAAAATCCTCCTCTTATGAAATAGACAAAATCGTCTCTCTGTGCCTATAAGATGTTTGCGGGATAAAAATAGCGCTGAACTGTGACAGCTATGCTGGCTAAGTCCTATTTAATTCTGTCGAATTCCTTATGAAGCTGATCTGAGATGCTTGATACCTCATCATAGTGTCCGTGAAGCAGCAAATATTTCTTTTCTATTAAAAAATGGAGTTGTTCAGAAGTGCTTTTTTTCATGTAACGGTCAAGAATTAAAATACCCGAATAATAGTCGATTCCTTCAATGACAGCGACACCGCCAATTGAAGAGTTCAGCCCCAATTGTTTTGTAAGCCATGGACTGGGGGATTTTTCTCGATAAATTTGAGTAGTTTTAAAGGATTTTTGGGAAAGTTTTTTAAAGAAGCTCTTTAAAGCGTTTAATAGTGTTCTACGTTCATCTTCATATAGCTCCAGCGAAAAGGATTGCCCGCTGTTTTTGTCCCATGTCAGGCAATATCGTAAAGAAGGAAACTCCCTTAAAAGGTCATTAAGCATAAATAGCTGGCCCGGTGAGCATTTTTCTGAAGTGACTACACCGACTGAGGCTGTTTTTAATTCCCGCTGAAAAGAGCTTTCAAGAGCAGGATGAAGGTCTGAGAACAGCCAGACTTTTACTCCCTCCGGCGTTTGTCCGATAAGCTGGCTTTCTCTTGCATTTCGGTCAGGGCTTATATCAGCAAAGTCAGCCTTAGAAGAAACCGGCTGTTTCCCCTGTACCAGGGAAAGGGTTTGAAGCTGTGCAATTTTTTCCTTATCTGAAAGCTTGGGTGAAGAAAGAGAAGCTGTTTGCCTTCTATTGTAAGGATTTGGATCAGCATTCATGACCGGCTCTGCATGATGGATTGATATTCTTTTATTCATTTTTTCCCTCTGGTAATTAGGTCTGCTAATGCCCGGTATATTCTTTTCTGGTTCCTGGTGCCTGCCTGGAGGGGACTGATTGGAAACTCCAGGAATAGGATTTACTTTTGTCTTGCTGTAAGGCTTCATCACTTCTTCTACAACACTTTTAATAAAGTCAGACACACATTATGCACCTCCATTAAAGAATTTTGCGAAGTTCTGAATGAGGACGGGGTATAACGTTAGAAGAAACCAGTTCTCCTCCAGTCATGGTGTGAGCAGTCTTCCCAACCTCAACAGCTGCAGTGACTGCTGCGACATCGCCTTCGATAATGACGGTGACAAGTCCGGATCCGACTCTCTTTAAATCAACTAAACTGACATTTGCCGCTTTTGCCATTGAGTCCAGCGCTTCAACAGCCGCTGTCAAACCCCTTGTTTCAATCAAGCCAATTGCCTTCATTTTTGACCTCCTCTACTGCAGAAGCTTAAAGATAGTCTTCGAGATTCACTTCAATGGGGATCGAAGTCCTTTTAAATAACTCTTCTTTTCCAAGCGGATAGGTTGCGTCGATGCCCATCTTATCACTGACTCCTTTTAAATGATGGGACGATTCGAGCGGCGATCCCTTTGCACCTTGTACGATAAATATGTCATCACCTGCCTGGACTCTTGTAGCTATGGCCCATTCAACATCATCTGAATCAAAAATATCGACGTCATCATTTACAACAATCACATGCTTTAAATCCTTATCGCTTGCAAAAGCTGCAAGTGCTGCCTGTTTGCCGTCACCATCATGCTTCTTCTCAATCTGAATGACTGCATGATAGCGAGCCACCCCGCCCATCGGGATATGTACAGCTTTTATATTTGGAACCACCTGCCGGACAGTGCTTAAAAGAGTGGCTTCCCTTACAAGCGCCATTGGCAGCCTTTCTTCATAGCTTGATGGAAAAATAGTCTGTGAGATAGCATTATCGCGGTAAGTAACGGCTGAAAACTCTACAACCGGCTGAGGCGTTCTGGTGCCATAATAGCCTGCCAGTTCGCCAAAAGGTCCTTCGAGTTCTCTTTCATATGGAAGCATTCTGCCTTCCAAAACAATTTCCGCCTCAGCCAGTACTTCCAGATCAACTGTTTTGCATTGAACAACATCAAGGGACTGACCGAGCAGTGCACCTGCTACATCCAATTTGTCGGTATGATACAAATGTGTACTAATCTGAGAACTTAATACAACTGCTGGAACCACGCCAAACATAACAGCCACTTCCATCGGTTCGCCAATGCTTTCATAATGGGCATATTGCTCCATCAGCTCTGGGGAGGTTATGAGGATGTTTGTTCGATTTCCGCCAAGATATTGCATTCTGCGAATGGAGGTATATCTTTTTCTCCCTGATAAATCTTTAACCACCAATATTCCTGAGACATAATAAGCACCAGAGTCTTCCGCGTGATAGGTTGGGATAGGAAACAAGTCTGCAAGATCGAATTCCCCGGTCACCAGATTCTCCTGAACAGGGCCCGTTTGCCTTAATGTGGTTGGAATAGGATTAACAATAGAGTCGATGATTTTAGGAATAAGTTCCCCAGATTGGATACCCATGCTGTCAGCCATCAGCTCTCTGTCACCACCCAAACCGGCAGCCATGGAAGATTGATAGCCTTTAATTTTTTCAAATAAAAAAGGCTCTCTTCCATTTTTGGCATTAATCACCGCACCCAGCTCGTGCATAGGATCCACCTCTTTTTTCACCCGATGAAGAAACCCCATGCTTTCCCATCTATCCAGCAATGCCCTCATTGTTACAGGGTTCATGCCTTTTCCCCCCATCTCTCCAGCAGCTCATGGTCAATATCCAGCATGTCCAATATCCTCGCCACCATAAAGTTGGCCAGCTCCCATATTTCTGTCGGCTTATGATAAAAGCCTGGTGATGCAGGCATTATACATGCTCCACTCTCAGCAAGGAGAGTCATATTGCGCAGATGAATCAAATTAAAAGGTGCTTCCCTTGGAACAATAATGAACTTTCTATTTTCCTTTAAGACAACACTGGCAGCCCTGCTTAATAGCGTATCGCCGACCCCATTCGCAATAGCTCCCAATGTATTCATCGAACATGGTACGATAACCATTCCGTCTGTCTTAAAGGATCCGCTGGCAACCGCAGCGAAAAGATTCCGGTTGCTGTGGATAGTGGCATACTCCTTCAGCTCGTCCATCTTGATCCCGCATTCAAATTGCATTACTTTTTCTCCCATCTCCGTAGCAATTAAATGCGTTTCGATCTCTAATTGATGAAGAGCGCGGATCAAGGTATAGGCGTACAATGATCCGCTTGCTCCGGTAATGCCAACTAAAATTCGCTTTCTTCTTATTCCTAAAGAGGAGTTAGACAACAGATTCGTCTTGGGAGAATTTCTTTTTAGCCAGCTTTTTGTAATTTTCTGTTGATAATATATCCCCGAAGATATCAATGTCTCTTAAACCTGATACATGCATATCGTCATCCTGGGAAGCGGTGGCATCTGAAATGCAAATGACGTTGTAGCCATGATACAAAGCATCAGAAGCAGTACTGCGAACACATACATTGGTCCAGACTCCAGTTAGTACCACAGTATCTATTTCTTCTTCTCTCAGGAAGAGATCAAAATCGGTGTAGCTGAATGCACTATGCCGCCTCTTTTGGACCACATAATCCCCTTTGCTCTCATCAGGCTGGAGCTCTGGAATGAATTCCGAACCCCAGGTTCCTTTAACTGCATGGACTGGCCTCACGCGAAAATCACGGTCATTTTTTCTGTGAGCTTCCTGAACATGCACAACCTGGATATTGTGTTCATGAGCGAATTGAATAAGCTCTTGTATTTTAGGAACTATTTTTTCGCCATTCTCGCACCTTAATGCTGCTTTTTCACCGATAAAGTCGTTTAACATATCAATAATGACCACACAGTGCTTTTTTCCCCTAAGTTCCAATCCGGACAGCCTCCCTCTTTATAAGTATTTATTGCTGTGCTACTGGGTCTTTTGTTTTTGCTTTTACCGCTTCGTATTTTTCATATTTTAAAGTTCTCTCAAGTCTCTGGATATTTTGGCGGGGAACATACTCTCCATAGCCTGCTTCTCCAACGATGCCTTCATCATCCTCGTAAATCACTTTTCCGCGTATGATCGTTTGGACTGGCTTTCCTTTAAGCTTCATGCCATGCAGAGGGTTATATTTAGCCATTGATTCTGTTTTCTGCTCGTCTATTACATACTCTTTCTCAAGATCAATCACAGTGAAATCAGCATCGCTGCCAATTTCCATTGATCCCTTTTTAGGGTAAATGCCATAATGAATGGCAGCATTGCGGCTTGTTACCTCGACAAACCTTGATAGGGATAAACGGCCTTTATTTAATCCTTCACTGACAAGGATCGGTACCATCGTTTCTACACCAGGTATGCCGGGGAAAGTGTTCCAGATCGTTGCCCCGGGATAATCCTTTTCTGTGGCAATTTCATATGGGGCATGGTCTGTACCGACAAAATCGATTGTTCCGTCAGCCAGAGCCTGCCAATGAGATTCGTTATCCTCTTTTCCTCGTAAAGGAGGAGCAATCTTTGCATAGGAACCGCGCTCTGACATGGAGTCCTTTGCATTGAGAACAAGGTAGTGAGGACAGGTTTCTGCTGTAACCTTAACACCACGCTTCTTTGCTGCTTTAACCAGCTCGACGCCTTCTTTCGTGCTCATATGTACCACATGTACACGTGCGTCTGTAGCTTCTGCAAAGCTTAGAATCAGTTCAATGGCTACCTTCTCAGCGAGGCTTGAACGTGCTTCCGCCCATGCTGGACCGTCAAGGCGCCCTTCTTTTTCAAGTTTCTTGGAATTGAATGTGCAGATATCATAGTTTTCAGCATGAACTCCAATTGGGAGTCCGGTTTTTGCAACGTTTTTGAAAATTTCCAGCATTTCTGCGTCCGATACTTTAGGGAAGGTAGGGACAGAAGGAGTCATGTAAACTTTAAAGGCAACAACTCCCTGGTCGATCTGCGGATAAATATTATCGATCCAGCCTTCACGTGCATCTTCTCCTGTCATGCCGCCCCAGAAACAGTAATCAATATAAGCCTGATCTCTGATTGGTCCGATTTTTTTATTGAAGCTCTCCCCATCACGAACGGATGGCTTACTGCAGCATGGCATATCTATAATGGTTGTTAAGCCTCCCGCTGCTGCAGAACGGCTGCCAGTTGCAAAGGTTTCTCTATGAGTAAAGCCTGGATCCATAAAATGAGTATGCGGATCAATACAGCCTGGAACGACTAATTTTCCTTTAATATCAATTACCCTGGCTGCATTCAGAAAAGAAATGTCATTGGTGTAGCCAACAATTTTCCCCTCGTTAACCAGAATATTTGTTAAAACCTGACGATCTCCCTGGGGAATGTTGGCATTTTTCAGAATTAAATCCATTTCTCCTGCTCCTATCTATTATTTGGATTTCTGTCTCGCAAAAAAGAGACAGATGGTTTCAGCAGTTGCATTTAAATCGCTTCAGCTGAATGATCTCCTTTCAGCTGTTCGATTCTTTCACTTTCACTTATATTTAAATCTTTATAATTAAATACCAAATTTAATAAAATTGCTGTGATGCTTCCCAGTACAATCCCATTTTCAACCAGCAGGCGTGCGCTTGTTGGAAGACTTTCAAAAATTTGCGGGACAACTGCCGAGCCAAGTCCGATTCCTATGGAACAGGCAACGATAAGCAAGTTTTCATTTTTGCTGAAATCAACAACAGAAAGCATTCTGATTCCGGATGAGATCACCATTCCAAACATTGGAATCATTGCTCCGCCTAGAACAGCCATAGGGATAATCGTTGTCAGAGCTGCCACTTTAGGCAGAAGCCCCAAAATCATCAAAATAACGCCAGCTGCGATAACTACATTTCTCGTTTTCACTTTAGTTAACGCTACAAGTCCCACATTCTGTGAAAAGGATGTATAAGGAAACGCATTAAAAATTCCCCCTATCACTACAGCCAGCCCTTCTGCACGCAGCCCTTTTTTAATGTCTTTGGAGCCCAGCTTTCTCTCACAGACATCTCCTAGAGCCAGGAAAACCCCAGTAGATTCAATCATGCTCACAATAGCTACTAAAGTCATTGTAAGTATGGCCGAGGCATTGAATGTCGGGAATCCGAAATAAAATGGCTGAACAACATGAAACCAGGAAGCCTGGCTTACTTCGGCAAAGCTGACAAGCCCCATAAAATAAGCAGTGATCGTTCCAGCCGCCAATGACAGCAGCACAGATATAGCTCTCATATAGCCTTTAAAGAACCTGTTCATTAAAATAATTAGAACCAGTGTAAATGCAGCCAGAAATAGATTCTGGGCACTTCCATATTCTGGGGAACCAAGTCCTCCTGCAGCATTATTCATGGCAACAGGGATTAAGGAAACCCCGATAATAGCTACCACTGAACCGGTTACGACCGGAGGGAAAAATCTCATTATTTTACTCATAAATTGAGATAAGATCATGATGATAATTCCTGAAGCAATAATCGCCCCATAGATGGCTGTGATGCCCTGCAGATTCCCGATGGCAATCATGGGTCCGACTGCTGTAAAAGTACATCCAAGTATCACCGGCAGCCGGATGCCAAAATGCCTCCCCCCTATAACTTGAAGCAATGTAGCAATCCCGCAAGTAAATAAATCAATTGAAATTAAGTAAGCAAGCTGCTGGGCAGTGAGCCCTATTGCCGGTCCAACAATCAGTGGAACAATAACAGCACCTGCATACATGGCAAGCACATGCTGAAATCCCAAAGTCCCTACTTTCCAAGGATTTAGCTTTTCCAAAGACTTCCCCTCCAGGTTTAATTCTTTGTTATGCCTCAGCCTGACTCCAGCGGATAAAAACAGACATCACCTCCCATAAGAAAAATGTGTATAAAAAAAACCGCAGCAATAGATAACATCAAAGTACACATAGATGTTCTATTACTGCGGCTTCATTCAGCTTCCGTTAAACAAAAGGCAAAGGAACCGCTCCGATATGAGGGTTTAAGAAAAACCGCGGCATGCACAGCTTCCCCAAACATAATGTAAAACTGCTATTCTTTAAAATAAATAACTGTGCATGCTTCTTCGGTATCAGGATCGTAATCTTTTAAAATCGTTTTGACTTTCAAATGGAGAGAATCTTCAATCAGCCCCTTTAAAAGCGATTTAAATTCAACAATCAATGCTGAATCAACCGATATTGTCAGGTGATGAAAGTTCTGGCTTAGCATATGCAGTGCCTGAACACGCTTATGCTGTGCAAATATGATGACTCTATCATCAAAAGTTTCAAGACGCTGTTTTTTTACGCCTGTACCATAGATCTCCTGATTGACACGATTATAAAGAAAAGCGAGATCTTTTTTTAATGATTGATGGAATTTTGAGGTTATTACAGTCATGTAGTCCTCCTGTTATTCACTATATTAAACAAGGCAGTTTTATAAGTCAATACCATTTATCAGAAAATTCTCACTTGACAAAATATTAACTTAACTATTACACTACAAATCAACTCCCCCTCTATTTCTATAATTGTCTTGATAATACCTCCCTCCAGCACACTGAAAAATCAAATAGAATTTTTCGTATAACCTCAATAATCGGTTTGAGGGTTTCTACTAGGAACCGGAATTCCTATCTACGAAAGGCATATTTCCTGTGGACAGCAGCCAGGAACCTTTTGTGCAGGAATTTTTTTGTGCTTATTAGTCTATTTAGAAGAATATGCATAATATCATAGCTTAAATACCTCTTCTTGCTCGCCAGGCTATTAACCCTTACAAAATACTCACATAATTTCTCATCGTCATTTAAAGTTTCAAAGTTCTTTGAGGAGGCGAAGATTTGAAAAGCATTAAATTTATTGTTAATGGAAAGGAACGTACGGTCGTTTGCCCGCCTGCAAAAACGCTCCTGGATGTCTTGAGGGAAGATTTAGGATTGACTGCCAGCAAGGAATGCTGCGGAAAGGGAGAATGCGGATCTTGCTCTGTACTAATCAATAAAGAGGTTGTATGCTCCTGTCTAGTCCTCGCTGGCCAGGCGGAAAACCAGGTGATCACGACTTGTGAAGGAGTCGGCTTATCACCAAATCTGGATGTAATTCAGGAATCATTTATTGCTGAAGGAGCAACACAGTGCGGTTACTGTACTCCGGGAATCATCGTATCAGCTAAAGCTTTCTTAGATAGAATTGACACGATTCCATCTGTTGAGGAAATTAAAACAGCATTAGGGGGCAACCTATGCCGCTGTACAGGCTATACAAAAATTATCAAGGCAGTTCAGACCGCTGCTGCAAAAAAAATATCCAAACCTGAAACAGCCAGATAGTCTATGACACATACAGCTATTGTTCTTGCTGCAGGCCGATCCAGCAGGATGGGTACTTTAAAAGGACTGCTGCAGTGGAAAGGAACGACCTTATTTGAGCATCAGCTGCAAAACCTCAGGGAATCAGTATTTTCTGACATTGTTGTCGTTTTGGGCTACAAAGCCGAAGCATTCATTCCCATCGCAAAGAAATACCCTATCAAAATCATCATTAATGAACAATTCTATGAAGGAAAATGCTCCTCAATCATTTCTGGGGTTAAAACCGCTGTAAAGTCAGCAGAAACGATTCTTATTACATCCGTTGACCAGCCGCTTCAATCACTCACCATTAACATGCTTGCAGAATCACTTGTAAAAAGAGGCAGCCTGATTGCAGTTCCAAGCCATCAAGGAAAAAGAGGGCACCCTATCCTCTTTTCCGCCCAATTGAGGAACGATCTTTTATCTATCAAGGAAGAAAGAATGGGTTTGAGAGATGTAATTCAAGAGCATGAAAAATTTCTTCTTGAGGTGCCCGTGGAAAATGATCAGATTCATCTTAACCTGAATAATCAGGATGATTATATAAATGCACTAAAAAAATAACCTGGAGGTAAATCAATGCTCGTTTCTGAAATTGACATGATTACCCCTTCCTCTCTATCCGAGTGTCTGACCCAGCTATCCAAGGAAGGCAGGAAACATAGATTGATAGCCGGCGGTACAGATGCAGCAGTCCGGATGAAGGAAGGCAAATGGCGGCCAGAAATATGGATTAATATTAAAAACGTAAAAGAGCTGCGCTATATCGAAGAAAGGGAAGATTTTATCCATATTGGCCCCTTGACCACACATACCGATTTGATTCATTCACCGCTTCTGCAGAGAAAAGCGGATGTTCTCGCAGAAGCAGCCCGAGAAATCGGGGCCACTCAAATGCAGAATATGGGAACAATCGGCGGCAATATTGGTACTGCTTCTCCTGCAGGCGATACCCTTCCGGCTTTGTATGCTCTCGGTGCAATGCTTGAACTCGCCTCGCTGACGAAAAAGAGAATCATTCCAATCGAAGAGTTTATCATTGGTCCAGGCAGGACCATTTTAAAAGAAAATGAAATGATTACAAAAATCCTAATTAAACCGCAAAAACCAAATGAAATAGGCATTTTCCAAAAGCTTGGCCCCCGTAAAGCACAATCCATTTCCATTGTGAATATTGCCATTTCACTCACAATGGACCAGGACCGCAAATGCATCGAAGGAAAAATCGCCTTTGGATCTGTGGCACCGACTATTATCCGTGCACGCAAATGTGAATCAATGCTTACCCTGGGGCAGCTAAACGATGATTTAATCCAGAACATCGCCAAAATTGCCTGGAAAGAGGTCATGCCCATTTCAGATGGAAGAGCAACTGCTGCATATAGAAGAGATATGGCAAGTGCTTTACTGGAAAGAGGATTATACCGTCTAATCAGGAGGTGGGAAAACCAGTGAGCACCAAATGGGTTGGAAAGAGAGTAAAAAGAATTGATGGTCCGGAAAAAGTAACCGGAGAATTAAAATATATGACCGATTACCAATTTGACGATATGGTTTGGGGCAAAGTGCTGCGGTCTGTATATCCGCATGCCAAAATTAAATCCATTGACACTCAAGCAGCTAAAAGCCTCCCTGGTGTTATTTGTGTACTCACCCATAAAGATATACCCGGCTTTAATGGATTTGGGATTGTTGTTCCCGATCAGCCTGTTCTGTGCTCAGATGTCGTACGGTGCACCGGAGATGCTGTAGCCTTGGTTGCAGCTGAAACCACTGAAATTGCCGAACAGGCACTGACTTTAATCAAAGTGGATTATGAGCCTTTCGAAGTTGTTGCTGATGCAGAATATGCCTTAACAGATTCTGCTCCAAAGCTTCATCCTGATGGCAATTTGCACAGCCATGTGAAAATAAAAAACGGAAACATTGAAAAAGCCTTCGAAGAAGCTGACATCGTTGTGGAGAATACCTTCTTTTCCCCCCGCCAAATGCATGCATTTATTGAAACAGAAGGCGGCTGGGGAGTTATGGATGAAGAAGGGTTCATCACAATTCGCTGCCCTGGCCAATACGCGTACCGCGATCGAATGCAGATTGCAAGGTCCCTTGCCTATAATCCTGAAAGAATAAGAGTCATTTCAAGTCCTATTGGCGGAGCATTCGGCGGGAAGGATGAGATTACGGTTCAAATTTATCTGGCCCTCCTTGCCATGCATACAAACGGGCGGCCGGTAAAAATTCATTTAAGCCGAGAAGAATCTGTTATTGCGGGCATAAAAAGGCATCCTTTTAAAGTCAAAATGAAAACAGCTGCCAAAAAAGACGGCACATTGCTCGCTAATCAGGTAACTGCTATTGGAGATACCGGTGCCTATGCTTCACTCGGAGGGGCAGTCATCGCTCTGGCAATCGAACATTCCTGCGGTCCTTATAAAATTCCAAATGTGGATCTTGAAGGCTTCTGTGTTTATACCAATAATGGCATTGCCGGTGCCTTCAGAGGCTTTGGCGTCAACCAGGTATGTATGGGAATTGAAACCCATATGGATATGATTGCAGAAAAACTGGGAATGAATCCAATTGAACTGCGCAAAAAAAATGTCTATCATCAAGGCGACGTTTCAAGTGTCGGCCACATTGTCAAATCCAGTGTAGGCACCTATAAAACACTTGAAACCGCAGAAAATTGCGATCTGTGGAAGAACCGTGAAAAGTATAAATCCGAAGTGAGTGAGCCATGGAAAAAACGGGGTGTGTCCCTCGCAACTTCCTTTCATGGCATTGGAATGGGAATTGGACTGCCTGATTATGGAGCCGCCTCTATCGAACTTCTGCCCGACGGAAAATTTCTTGTAGGTGTCGGATGCGAGGAAATCGGCGGAGGCAATAGCACTGTGTACGCCCAGATAGCGGCTGAGATGCTGAACTGTGATATCAGCAATATCATGATCGTTCAAGGAGATACTCTGAAAACACTTGATGGCGGTACTGTAACTGCCTCCCGCTCCACCTATACCGGCGGAAGAGCTGTTGCGGCAGCAGCGCCCAAGATGACTGAACTTCTTATTCAAACAGCTGCAGAAATGCTGAATCTGCAAGCATCAAGAATTGACTTAAGACCAAACCATATTTCAGCCGATGGACAAATCATACCCTATAAGTCTATCTATAAGTACCTTTTTGACCATCATCAGTCTGCCAGAGTAGAAGGACACTTCTACCTGCCAAAAGAAAAGGAAGAAATCAAAGGTTCTGGGGGTGCTCCCCATCATTTATACGGATATTTGACCCATGTCGTGATGGTTGAAGTAGATACTTTAACAGGCGAGACGGATGTTTTGCGGGTTGTTTCCATCCCTGATGCAGGAAAAGTCATTAATCCCCAGGGGTTAGAGGGCCAGGCTGAAGGCGGAGCAGTAATGGGCATCGGCTATACCCTTTTTGAAGATGTGCTGATAGAAAATGGTTACCATAAGACACGAAACTTTACTGATTATATCATCCCCACTATTCGCGAGACGCCATTGATTGAGACCTTCCCTGTTGAAGAGCCCGAACAATCTGGTCCTTTTGGGGCAAAGGGAATTGGGGAAGTTGTGATGATTCCGATTATTGCAGCTATCATGTCGGCCATATATGATGCAACAGGAGCTAGAATCTGCCATCTGCCCGCTACTCCCGAAAGAGTTTTTAATGCACTGAAAGATCTCAAAAAACAAAAAATCCAATCTGCAAGGTGATCCAATTGATGAGCCCCCATTTATTTGCCAAATTAAATGAGTCAGCCAATAACCGGAAAGACACATTTCTGCTTACCATAACAGATTATCCTGATAAAAAGGTCCTCGGAGCCAAAGCTTTATTATGGCCAGATGGGAGCTTTTGCACTGAAGACTCACTGCTGCTGCCACAGGATGTGAAAGATCTTTTAATAACACAATGCAGTAAACTAGTGAGCAAAAAACGGTCCGGCACTGTGAAATTTGTGTGGAAGGACAGGATAATTGAATGTTTTGCAGAATACTTCCCTGCTCCGCTCCACTTGATTTTAGCCGGGGCGGGCCATGTGTGTGAACCCGTGGCAGAAATGGGACGGATGCTGGGATTTTTCGTCACAGTAATAGACGATCGGGAAGAGTACGCAAACAGAGAACGATTTCCATTTGCACAAGAAGTGGTTTGCCAATCCTACCTGCATTATTTCAGGCATGTTGAAATATCGGAAAAAACCTATATTCTCCTTCTTACCAGGGGGCATAAATATGACGTTCTCAGTTTGAATGAACTTTTAAAAAGGAACAGTCAGGCAGGCTATATAGGAATGATTGGCAGCAGAAGACGTATCTCTGGTGTTTTTCAAGAACTCCAGCAGGATTTTCCGGATGAAACCTTTGCCAATCTATACACCCCTGTGGGACTTGATATCGGAGCAGAAACACCTGCAGAGATTGCAGTCAGTATCATGGCAGAAATTCTGAAAGTAAAAAATCAAAAATCTGGAAACTCTTTAAGTACACAAATTAAGAAGTATGCAAAGATGGGTTTCCATGAGGGGGCTGGCGAATGGACCAAATGCAGCTCATAAAGCGTGCCATGGAAGTCAGGAAAGGAGGTGAGAAAGCAGCGCTCGCCACCATTATTCGCACCAAAGGGTCCACTCCGAGGAAAACGGGAAGCCGAATGATTGTGTTTCCCTGCGGAAGAATCGAAGGTACAATTGGCGGGGGCTGCGGTGAAGCCGAAGTGATTGAGATGGCTTTCGAAGTCATCCAATCGAATGCTCCAGGTCAAAAGCGCGTTGATTTAACAAAAGGGCTATTTTTTGAAGATGGCGGAATCTGCGGTGGAATTATGGATGTCTTTATTGAACCTATTTAACCAAAATAATGTATAACTCCCGCCTATTCCATGGTTCAAGTCAGTTTGTTTTGCAGGATGGACACTTACCATGAAGAAGGAGTGACTTTTCATGTCGATGATCGGAAAGGATCTTGGGTCGGGCCTCCCGCCTGCCTCTGATGGGAACCTTTTAGAAAGGCTCTTTAAGCTATCCGCACGAAAAACCAATGTAAAGACAGAAATTCTTGCAGGTGTTACTTCGTTTATGACAATGAGTTATATCATCTTTGTCAACCCGATTATCTTAGCTGACGCAGGAATACCAAAAGAAGCCGCACTTGCTGCAACTATTTACGCAAGTGTCTTCTGTACTCTCCTAATGGCACTGTGGGCAAATTTCCCTGTAGCGGTTGCTCCTGGGATGGGGCTGAATGCCTTTTTTGCCTACACAGTCGTCCTTGGCCAAGGTCTATCCTGGCAAACAGCCCTTGGAGCTGTATTTATATCGGGTATTGTGTTTTTAATTTTGACCGTTACGGGAGTCCGCCAAAAAATCGTAGATGGTGTCCCGGACGTCTTAAAGTCAGCTATTGGTGTTGGAATTGGTTTGTTTATTGCTTTTATTGGCTTAAAAAATGCAGAACTTGTGGTCGCAAATGAAGCTACATTTGTCGGCCTGGGAAGCATCACAAGCCAGGGGCCGCTTCTTGCCCTATTCGGATTAATTATTGCCGCCCTCCTGATGGCAAAGAAAGTAAAAGGCGCCCTGCTTATTAGTATATTGGGTACAAGTGCGCTGGCCATGATTGTTGGCTTCATTGCCTACCCAAAGGGCGTAAGTGATATTGTATCTCTCAGCCTCCCAAGCATGTCTGAGACGTTTTTAGCTATGGATATTATGGGAGCAATAAAATATGGCATCATCTCAGTCATTTTCTCCTTTACTATTGTAGAATTATTTGACAATTTAGCTACCCTCATCGGATTATCAAGAAAAGCTGGCCTTACTGATAAAAATGGGAAAATCGAAAATCTGGATCGTGCCCTTCAGGCAGATGCAGTCGGCACGATGGCAAGTGCAGCCTTCGGAAGCACTGCCTTAAACGCTTATGTGGAAAACGCCACAGGGATCTCGGAAGGCGGACGCACTGGCTTAACTGCTTTAACTGTAGCTGTACTATTTTTCCTGTCACTCATTTTTGCTCCTCTCATTTATTTCATACCGTCTGTAGCCACAGCACCTATTCTTATACTCGTTGGTGCCTTAATGCTCAGTGAAATTAAACATATAAGCTTCGATGACTTCACTGATGTCATTCCTGTTTTTTTAACAATCGTTCTCATGCCATTAACTTTCAGTATCGCCCAGGGACTGGCATTCGGCTTTATCTCTTATACACTGCTTAAGCTTCTTACAGGCAAGCATCATCAAATCCACTGGATCATGTATTTTGTCAGTGCTGCCTTTATTATTAATTTCATTATGGGCGGACATTAATCTGATGACTGTCATTATTTAAAAAGCGAGGAGTCCATATGAAGCTTACCATTGAAACGTTGCGAAAAAGAATTGACGTGGCAGCCAAAAGAACTCCTGCCGACCTGGTTATTAAAAATGGGAAGATAATAAATGTTTTTACACGTGAAATCATCGAGGAAGACATAGCCATTGCCGATGGATTCATAGCAGGCTTAGGAAGCTATGAAGGGAAGGAAATGATTGATGCTGGGGGCAGCTATATAGCCCCCGGGTTCATTGATGGGCATGTCCATATTGAATCAGCGATGGTTACCCCTGCAGAATTCAGCAATGTTGTCCTTCCGCATGGAGTAACGACTGTCATTGCAGACCCTCATGAAATAGCCAATGTCAGTGGAACAAAAGGCATTGATTTCATGCTGGAATCTTCAAATGCGATCCCGCTTGATGTATTTTTTATGCTTCCATCCTGTGTGCCTGCAACTCTATTTGAAAATGCCGGCGCTTCCCTCAGTTATAAGGATCTTGAACAATATTACGGCCACCCGAGAGTACTCGGTCTTGGCGAAGTAATGGATTACCCTGCTGTTATGAACAATGATGAAGAAATGCTAAAAAAACTGGAAGACGCACATAGCAAAGGAAAAAACATCGATGGGCATGCAGCAGGACTTAATGCAGATGAAATTAATATATACATGGCAGCAGGCATTAAATCAGACCATGAATGCATAAACCCTGAAGAGGCGCTGAACCGAATGCGAAAAGGGATGTATGTGATGCTGAGGGAAGGGTCTGCGGCTAGGGACTTATTAGCACTTCTTAAATCTGTCAGCGAACATAACGCAAGGCGCTGTTTATTCGTAACGGATGACAAGCATCTGGATGACCTGATCAAAGAAGGCAGCATTGATTATAATGTCAGAATGGCCATTAAGGAAGGGATGGATCCTGTCCTTGCCGTTCAAATCGCCACACTGAATGCAGCAGAATGCTTCGGTCTGAAAAATAAAGGGGCTATTGCTCCGGGTTATGAAGCCGACCTGGTTTTTATTAGTGATCTTAGGAAGGTTAAGATTGAAAAAGTAATAAAGAGCGGAATACTTGCTGCAGAAAACGGGATCATTAAGGATCCAGCTCCGGCTAGCGTCGAACCTGCGCCTGCCATCTTGGACAGCGTCAAAATCGGCAGCTTAAAGGGTGAAGATTTAAACATCAACATTGGAACTGGTGATGCCAATATTATCGGCATTATACCGAACAGCATTGTGACCAGACACCTGTTGGAAAAGGCAGATTCACTTAATGGCTATTTCCAGCCTAATCCTGAAAAAGATTATTTAAAATTGGCTGTGGTGGAGCGGCATCATCTCACCGGAAGCATCGGGCTTGGCATAATTAAGGGACTGGGGATTACAAGAGGTGGCATTGCCTCAACGGTTGCCCACGATTCCCATAATATTGTGGCAGCTGGCACCTCTGATGAAGATTTACTGGCGGCCATTAAGCATACTGCATCGATGAAAGGCGGCCTGGTTGTTGTCCAGGATGGAGAAATCCTTGCGGAACTGCCCCTGCCTATTGCGGGGCTCATGAGTGATCAGGATTCTTCATTTATTTTCGGACGTTTGTCTGAATTGAATCATGCGCTAAGAACAGTCGGATGCAGCATGGAATTCAACCCGTTTTTGACGCTTTCATTTTTAGCGCTTCCAGTAATACCTGAGCTAAAGTTAACTGATAGAGGATTATTTTCAGTCAGATCTTTTTGTCACATTAACGTAGAAGCAGAAAAATAAGGCCGGGATTTTCTCCGGCCTTATTTCATTTCTTAGTAACTTCCTTCTTATTTAATGATAATGCTGCCCAAGCTGTTTCATCTGCAAAGTACCTGCTCCAGCTTGCCACACCGGCCAAATTATATTTCTTTGCCAATTCAGCCCGTTTTGTTAATGATATTTCATCTTCAAGCCACACTTTGTATGTGATTTTATCTTTTTCTGAAAAATGCTCAGCATAATTTTGCCCGCTTTCCGGATCATATGCTGGAGTAACTTTATTTTGACTGAGCCATTCTTTCACTTTGCTCATAGAAAGCGCTTTAGAAGAAACATCCCCGTTTGATTTTTGTTCCCACAATCTAGTATATAATGGCACTCCCAATATTAATTTTTCATTGGGCACAAACTCCAGCAGATGTTTCAGGTTTTCTTCCACCCACGGCAGGCTCGCAACGCTTCCTGCCACCTGCGAGCTTCCCCAATGCTCATCATAAGCCATGACAACCAAATAATCTGCTATCACGGCAAGTTTATCTCTTTCATAAAAAGCTGACCAATTACCGCTGGATGAAATGAATGTGATATCCATTGATACGACTAAACCTGCTTCATGAAAGTACGGAGCGGCTTCCCTCACAAACTGCGTTATTAATGGACCATCCTCCGGGTTAACATTTTCAATGTCAAGATTGACCCCATTTAATTCATACAATTGACTGAAATGCAGAAGCTGCCGAATCATATTCTGCCTTGTTTCAAAAGAACCAAATGCTTCATGTGTTAAAACAGGGTCAAATGCATTTGAAAATAAGCCCCATATTTGGTATCCCTGTTTTCTTGCCCATAATGAATAATCCTTCGATCCCAGGTTTTTGATGGAACCTTTTCCATCCGCAAGCTCAAACCATGTTGGCGAAATGACATTAACGCCAGGCATCTTCGGAATTTTAGATGTATTGGGATTTTTTGAATATACAGCTTCCCAGGTCAGCTGTATAGGTCCTTCCATTTCTGGCGCTGCTTTAACTGATTCTTCAAGGGAAATAGCAATCTGTTTGCTCTCACCCTTTTTGATGTATTGTTTCTTCAAATATCCAGCTGTACCGTCTTCTTTTCTAATAAAATAGTAGTCTCCCTTTTCTTGTTCAATTAAAACATTCTCGTTCGGAGAAACTGAAGCCGTATAAGGGGATTTCAGGCTGTCTTTCGTCCGCAGCCGAAGCAGTTCTTCATGAATACCTTTTTCCTTCACCTTACCGGAAACCATTGACTCCCCATTCTTTTGAACCCATATTGCACCTGTATCAGATAGAATTGAATAAGTAATTGGATAGAAAGCCAATAGCGGCTCGATCGACAAATATCTGTCTTTTCCCAGCTGTTTAGCAGCTGTAAAATCCAGTTTCATAGGTTTCTCATTCACATAATAGCTCAAAGATTCAAGTGGCATCTGTACAACATTATTTTTTGTGGCGATTATGATGGATTGTGAATGTTCATCAAATATAATGTCTTCATCGACAAATTCCTGCAAAAACGTTAAAGGCAGGTAGATCGATTCACCTTCTATATAAGCATTGCCCGTCTGTTTGCCATTAAACAAAATTGGATGATCTTCTTTAAAGTAGGATACCTTTTCCTTAGAGGCAAAAGGATATAAAAACGCGAATATGCTTGACGTTATCAGTATAAGAGCAAGCAAAAGCCCCGCTAAAATAAGCTTTTTAGCGGGAGACTTTTGTGGATTTGTTTCAATTTTATACATTCCATTTCCTCCCTTCAACCATCGTATCGAAATAATCAGATAATGGGAAGAAAATTTAGAATGTCTTTAACTTATTTTCACCCCTCCTATATTAACGGAATTAATATAGGAAAGGTTTCAAGTTTTTATCAGTATGTTGTAAAGTGAGTAAGCTTCTGCAGTCTGTAAGTAAAATATTTTACCACTGGCATTTTTTCATTGGATGGATAGTTATTCGTATAGATTGCACCGTTATTATTCCAAAGCTTATTAAAGTAGCTGTCGACATCCTTCATAACCTGCGATTGGTCAGGAGCGCTAATTTTTAAATTTGTCTCCAGGTTTAAATCATCCAGATTTCTCTTTGTAAAATTTGCTGAACCAGCTATGATCATATTATTTTCTTTCCCGGTTACATACATGATTTTCGCATGGTACTGTTCAAAGCCCGTATTGTACCATCTGATTTTTATGTTTTCATGGCCTAATTTGTCTAATTCAGCTGCCACAGGTATATTGGGCAGCCCAATTTTTTCAGAGCCGAAAGCGTTCTGATTTGGATCCAGGATCATTTTTACTTTTACTCCCCTGTCGGCTGCTTCTTTTAGTGCATCAACCACTTTTCTGTCAGCAAGATAAAACATGCCAAGCCAGATGGTTTCACCTTTCCTGACTTTATTGATTTCTTTAATAATGTGTTTATAAATCTTGCCTTCAGTCAGCACCTGGGCTTTAACCGTGCCTGTTTTATTGCTGTCTGCAGGCTTAGCATTTGTCAGTTTGCCTGATGCTGAATAATCGACCACCGCCTGCTCGGTTTTCACGAGGTCAGCTAAAATTGACCCTTTTACTTCAAACGCGATATTTGAATGAAAACCGCTGGCATTATGGGGATTTCCAGATGTGACAATTCCTGTTTTCTCCGTTACAAAAACTTTCCGGTGATTTGCTTTAATATTCATGAGATCGAGATAGGACCGAAATGTCACTTCAGGAGCATTTTCTGCAAGCGGATTGGGAAGCCAGCCTTCGCCACCCTGGCCAAACCATTGTAAAAAAACACGCCAAAATGCCGAATAGATAGGATTAGAATCTCTTAATGGAACTAATGAGGTATAAACTACATTTATACCATTCTTTTTCAGTTTCTTGAATTCTGGTACATCATGCGATCCATATGTACTGTTAATCCGATCTGTGATCACCGTAATATCCATATTGGGGTGGCTTTGCTTTTGTTCGATGAGCTCTTCAGTTATTTTACCGCTAATATCCGGATATTCTTTATCACCATCATTAAAACCATTGAATAAAAACATATCCATCACGATAAAATCCTCTGCCTCACCAATTGCTTCTAATATCCGGTTAAAAATCTGCTGATCACTTTCTCTTCTGCCGTTATCTTTTTCAAAAGTTAAATCGTATAAGAACTTAATATCTTCTACAGTGTGAACTTCCCCTTCGAAAGAAAGGCCTTTTGGCAATGGTTTATTGTATTGATAGATGATGGTTGCTGTCAATACCAGCACAAGGCTCAAAATGGGTATCCATACCGCTTTTCTATTTAACTTTCCCCGAACCTTTTTCACCAGGACTCCCCCTGCCCATTAGATTGCGATAACTATATATAGACCATTTTTGACTATTGTAAACTCATCTATGCGTTTGCAAGCAAAATAAAAGGCAAAGGGCTGCGCCTTTGCCTTGAATGATATATATTTTTTAGCCTACAAGCTTTACAAGCATATGAGATAGTTTATGCTTTTCTTCTTCAGTCCCTACATTCCACAATTCCTGCAGAAGCTTTTCTTCACGGTTTCTTGGATCTTCTTTGGAAGCCAGATAATCGCCTACCTTTTGAGCTGTGTTTGCAAGCTGTTCCTCATCCATGCCCATTTTCTGGCCCAGGGAGACCTTACCGCTTAAATATTCTTTAAAACCGTCAAAGCTTGAAAGAATTTCATCTTTCTTTTCGCTTCCCATATTGCTTAGCTTTTCCTCTACATTGCCGGCTTGTCCATTTACATTATTCATATTCTGTTCCATGCTGAATCTCTCCTTTATATGGATTTGATTGCTGTGACAGTCTACTAATACCCTGCTGGAATTTATATCAAACACCGGGCAGAGAGTTTGAGGCGCTCCACTGAAATAAATTGGACAACTTTTTATTTGTACATGGTATGCAGGTTTGCTCACATGGTACAATATACTAACATAGAAAGTATGAAGGAGAGTTTTTATGATTTATGGAATTATTATTATTTTAGCTTACTTACTTGGCTCCATTCCTTCTGGTTTAATTGTCGGGAAAGTTTTTTATGGAGTGGATATCCGGGAGCATGGCAGCGGAAATTTAGGCGGTACCAATACATTCCGGACCCTTGGGGTTAAAGCAGGCATGATTGTAACCATAGCTGATATCTTAAAAGGCACCCTTGCTGCAGCCCTCCCCTTATTCTTTGGTTCGGACATGCATCATCTTGCAGCAGGTGTTTTTGCAGTTATAGGGCACATGTATCCGCTGTTTGCCGGCTTTCGCGGCGGTAAAGCAGTTGCCACATCTGGGGGAGTGCTGTTAGCCTATGTACCCCTAATGTTTCTTATCATATTGGGTGTTTTCTTTCTAAGCCTTTACATAACAAAGTACGTGTCCTTGTCCTCTATTCTGGCAGCAGTTGCCTCCATTATTTACGCACTTATTCTGGGAGACATACCACTCATTATAGTTGTATCAATTCTGGGATTCTTTGTTATTTACAGGCATAGAGCAAACATTAAACGAATAAAGGACAAAACTGAGCCCAAAATAAAATGGCTTGGCTGAAAAAACAGCCAGCAGCGCAAAGCAGCAGACTTCATCTGCTGTTTTTTTTATTTAATTTGAATTATTTTCAGATATTTCAGTATAGTTTATTTGAATAAAGTGTTAAAGTGATATTATACTAATCACAAAGACCCAGAAGCTTAATATTAAAAAATTTTATAACAATCAAATTTTTATACATAAAAAAACATAAATTGCTATCTTTCGCCATACATTAGTTTAGGCAAAAAATTTTAGCCAAAAACGTTAAAGTAAGGATGAATTATGGAATGGAAAAGGAAAAAGAGAAGTACCTAAAAAAAGCAGCGGAAGAAATTAAAGAAACCGAAATGACATCTGATTACTCGGCAGATATTGGACAACTTGCTGCGGGTATTGCACATGAAATTAGAAATCCGCTTACAACAGTAAAAGGATTTATTCAGCTCTTGAAGCCTTATTTAATTGAGATCGGCAAAGAACAGTATGCAGAAATTGCCATAGAAGAGATAAATCGGGCAAATGATATGATTTATGAATTTTTAAATGCATCCAAACCTGCTCAAAACAAAAAAACGGAAATTGATATAAACAAATTGATTCAGGAAATGAATATCTTATTTGAAAACGAGGCTAACATTAGAAATATACACCTTACAGTAAGCCTTAGCTCCAGAAACCCCCTCTTCTATGGTGATTTGAAGCAGATAAAGCAGGTGCTGATTAACATTATTAAAAATGCACTTGAAGCATGTGAAGAAGCTCATGCAACGGAAGGTAAGGTATGTCTTATTGTCAAAACAATTAACCAGAAAACGCAAATCATTATTGAGGATAATGGACCTGGAATGACAGAAGAAACCATAAACCAATTATTTGTGCCATTTTATACAACAAAAGAAAAAGGAACTGGAATCGGTTTATCAATAAGCCGGAAGATAATAGAAGAACATGATGGCAAAATTAAAGTCCATTCCAAATATTCGCATGGCACCATTTTTGAAATTGAACTCCCTGCAATCTTGAGCTGAGGCATTTATCTCAATATATCAAATAATGGAATTTGCAAAATAGAAAAAAAATGATGAAAAATGTAAAAATTCATATTAAAATTAGACTATTAATATATCTGATGCTTTATATTAAGGGGATAATTTTTATGAAATTCACCAAAGCCTTCCTGCTATCCGCATTTTTCTTTACCACATTTTTAATTTGCTCGGGCCTGCTCATCTTTAAAATGCACACTGAAAATAAGGCTGAGGCAGCTGAAGCCAAACCAGCTCAATTGCATATGGAAAACAGAGAAACCACCGCGGTTAATAAAATGCTTATAGAGAAGGCGACATTGGGAGCAATTGGCGACATACTGATTCATGACAGGGTATATAATGTTGCAAAAACAAAGACAGGCTATGATTTCAAGCCGATGTTTGAGCATGCAAAAACGCTATTAAAAACTCCCGACATCCTGCTTGCCAATCAAGAGACTATTTTGGGAGGTCCGGAAATAGGCATTTCCAGTTACCCCATGTTCAACAGCCCTCAGGAAGTGGGAGACGCCCTCATTGAGGCTGGTGTTGACATTGTTTCAACAGCCAATAACCATTCACTTGATAAGGGAGAAAAAGGATTGAAAACATCCCTGGATTATTTAGATCAGATAGGATTGCCGCATGTAGGAACGAGCAGAACCCCCGGCGAACAGCAAACCTTAAAAATACTAAACAAAAACGGAATTAAAGTTGCTTATCTTTCTTACACATATGGTACAAACGGAATGCCCGTTCCGGCAGGAAAAGATTATCTCGTTAACCTTATTGATAGAACAGCAATGAAAGAGGAAATTAACCGGGCAAAAGATGAAGCTGACGTAGTTGTTATGAGTATGCATTGGGGAAATGAATACCAGCTTCAGCCCACAGAGGAACAAAAGGAACTGGCAGAGGTCCTTGCAAATGATGGTGTGGACATTATTTTTGGACACCATCCACATGTACTGCAGCCAATGGAATGGATTGACAGGAAAGACGGACGGAAATCTCTTGTTGTATACTCTCTAGGCAATTTTTTATCCGGCCAGATTAATGATTACAAGGACATAGGCGGTATTGCAACTGTAGAGATAACGAAGTATATTGATCAAACCGGTGTCAATATTGAACTTTCCAATCCGGGGTTCATCCCGACATACGTAAGCAATAAACAGCAGGAAAAATATCGGGTCGTACCGTTGAAGGATGCTGGCGGCTATGGCCTTCCCAATGCAGAGTCCAAATACAATGAAATTATGGCACATATGCTCGATCATGTTCAGTAAAGCGCTTTTTAGCGCTTTTTTTATGTAAAAAATGGTAAAATATATTGTAGCAAAGGAGCTATGATCATGAAAACCGCTTATGTTACTAAATCTTTTCCTTATTTGCAATTATGTATATTCACAGCTTCAATAGTGCTTTTTCAATACAAACTTTTTGCTTTCGCTTTTATACTTTCCTTTGGACTTATCCTTTTTTTACTATTCACTTCAAAGCTGGAGCGTGTGTTTGCCTGGATCATTGCAGGGTACTTAACAGGCAGTCTACTGTTTCTTTATGGCGATAAAATGCTTGATGCACTGCCATTTCAACACTATATCTTAATGATATTCAATCGGAATCGGGTTCTTCTGTTAATTCCTATTCTTCTGCTTGTCTATATTTCTATAAAATTTAATAAAACTGCCATCCCCTTATTGCGCAAACCGGATTGGAATTCACAAATATATTTCCCATTCATATGGAGCGGCTTCCATTCATTAAAAATAAAACATTTTCTTGTGATTGCCATCATGATTAATTTTGCTTCATTTGCCTATTCAATTTTTACTGCTGAAAACTCCTTTACCATGGACTTTATCATATTCCTGATTGGCTTCTCCATCATTAATGGAATAATGGAAGAGCTTTTATGGAGAGGAATCATCTTATCTAGAATGTCGGAGCTTTCAGGCGATAAGGCAGCTGTTCTTATTTCTGGGCTGGCGTTTGGATTTTCTCATATCATGCTTGGCTACTCTATTGGCCTATGTCTGCTGTTTGCTGCTGGGGGAATATTCTATGCGGCTATTACTGTTAGGTCCAGAAGTATTTTCCCTGCTGCCATATGGCACATGGCCATGAACGTATTTATGATTTTAAGCGGTTTAATCCCCTTCCCAGGATGAATAAATATTGATTCAATCCATCATTAAAGGTATTGGAACAGACATTTTATTCGCGCACAGGGAAAAACTAGCCTATAATATGACTATCACCCAGGAGGAGGAATTTCAAATGAACATACATATTGAAGATCAGGCTGCCCAATGGTATCAGGAGGAAATGCTCTTGAATAATGGTGACTTCGTCCGCTTTTTTGCAAGATATGGCGGCTGCAGTACTGTCCAGCAAGGATTTTCATTAGGAGTCTCTAATGAACACCCGCATAACGCAGGAGTGCAGACTGAAAAAAACGGAATTACTTACTTTATTGAAGAAAAGGACTTATGGTACTTTGATAATCATGATTTATTGGTAACATTTAATGAGAAAGCACGGGAACCTGAATTCAAATATAACAATGGGTAAAAGAAGCAGATCCGGCCTGCTTCTTTTTTCTATAAAAGATAATAATAAACTCCGAAGATAGATAACGGTCTAGCTCAAGGGCGCCTTCCGCTTTTCTTACTGCAGCCGTTCCAGCTGCTCCCAGAGCTTCTCCTTTTCAAGTATTTCTTTCTGCCTGTCACCAATCAAGTCATAATGCGAGTACCCATCATCCCGATAATCAATCCACTCAGGCTTAAGGCCATGTGTTTCTCCCCATTCTATCAACTTCTTCAGATCCGAACACCCGACCTTTGTGACCGTTTTACAGCCTGGGAAGCGATCATCTATCCAATAATGGGTTAAAAAAGCAATTTCTCCACGATCTATTTTCATCTTCCATTCTTGAAGATCTTTTCTGCGAAGACCGAATGCCATATATTTTCTCCATTCTTTGAGCAGTAAGCAAAATTATCTGAGAGCACTCTCCGGCTGTTTTTTAGCTTCTTCATATGCTTCATGCCAATCAGGATATTTCTTTTTAATTGAGATCGGCCGGAAATTATCCTTTTTGACGCAAACATGCTTGGACAAGCCTGTTACAGCAAGATCTCCTTCATCATTGTAAATCTCATATCCATAGCTGACGCGGAATCCGTCATACTCTTCAATCCAGGTTTTTATCGTCGCAGTTTGACCATAGCGCAGTGGTTTTTTGTAGGAAGCCAGGATATCCAGAACAGGCGAAATGATGCCATCCTTCTCCATTTCAGCATAGCTGAACCCCAGATCTTTTATGATCTGTGTCCGGCCAAGCTCCATCCATACCAGATAATTGGCGTGATACACGACTCCCATTTGATCTGTTTCTGCATATCTTACTTCTATTTCTTTTGTTGAAATGAGCATACCTATTCCCCTTTGCTGATCTTTTTTAAGGCGATTTCAAAATCTTCTTTTTCCAAAATGCTAACCTGTTCTATATCCTCATCAATTGCTGATACGATTCTCATTGCCTGTGCCTGAATAGCCTCATCTGCGAGGTTGGCGGCAAAGCGTCCATTCCCATTTATTTCGATCTTTGCTAAAGTGCGGTTAAGGTAGTCCCCTGCTTCTTCCGTAAGCGTATATTCATATTGTCCAGCATACGATATTATAATTTCCAATAGCTCTGCCGTTGAATAATCCTTAAAATGAAAGAACTTTTTAAAGCGGGACTTTAGCCCCGGATTACTTGACATTAGTTTTTCCATTTCATTTGGGTAACCCGCTAAAACAACGACAAGATTTTCATTATGTTTTGTCATTTCATCCACTAATGTATCGATGACTTCTTTTCCGAAATCTCCTGATGTCTGGGAAAGAAGTGAATAGGCCTCATCGATGAAAAGGACCCCGCCTAACGCTTCTCTTATCTTTTTCTTTGTTTTAATGGCGGTTTGGCCTACATAGCCAGCTACAAAATCAGCACGGCTCGCAACCATCAAATGTCCGCGTTTCAGAAATCCGCATTCCTTCAGCAATTCTGCATAAATCTTTGCTACAGTTGTTTTCCCAGTCCCCGGATTCCCGGTAAATACTGAATGCAGCTGGATAGGGACAACAGGCAGCCCTTTTTCACGGCGCAGCTGCTGCATCTTAACAAATGACACTAAGTTATGAACTTCTATTTTAACTGTTTCAAGTCCAATTAATTGGGCAAGCTGCTCTTGTGGATCCATTAGCTTTTCTTCTTCTTCACTTTCAAAATCTTCTTTTTCCAAGAGTGTATATGCCATGATGTTTTCGTTCTTTTCAGCTTGTGAGCCTTTTCTAAAAATAGCATCTAGAACAATGTTTCTGACAGTCCGGGCATTTCCGAACGTATCATCAACCCGCTCTTTTTCAATTCGCTTTCCAAGTTCCTGCTTTGCCCCTTCCGTCAGGACATAATCATTATCCGCAGACAGCTTTTCTGCAATCTGGAGAAGCTCCTCATTAGAATAATCAGGCAGCGCAATAAAATTCGACTCTGGGAAACGGCTGCGAAGGCCAGGATTACTGTCCAGAAATTGTCTCATCTCTTCTGGATAACCGGCCATGATAACCGCAAACTTTCCTCCATATTCCGTACCGGTCATCAGTGATACGAGAGTATCAATGGCTGTTTGTCCATAGTCACTGCCGGTCTGTCCCTCACGCTTTAAGCTGTACGCCTCATCAATGAACAGCACTCCACCGATAGCCTTTTCCACGGCCGCCCTGACATTTTCCTCCGTTTGACCGACAAATCCCCCAACCAGCTGTGACCGATCTGCTTCTATTACTTCTTCCCGCGGCAATACACCCAGGCTATGATAAATCTTTGCCAAAAGCCGGGCGATAGTTGTTTTGCCTGTACCTGGATTGCCAGTAAGAATCATATTAAGGCTGAGTTCATCTTTCGTTTGAAAACCAAGTGACTTGCGTTCATTTTGATATTTTAAAAAACGGTAAAAGTCATGTACTCTGTTTTTGACCGAGTGCAGGCCAACCATTTCATTGAGTTCAACCAGAGGGTCTTTTGGTAAATCAGACTCTTCATCCTCCGATTCAAATATCTCTTTCCATTCATTTTTAAGTCTGTTGATGGCATTCAAGTGCTTTTTCATATCGGTGTAATAGGTTGAAGTATGGAAAACACCGGATATAGATTGCTCATATTCTTCAGCAGCTTTTAAAAGAAAAGCTGTTTCTTCAATAGCTTTTTCCAGTATTTCAGTCAGCTTCCGGTATTCCACATCCTCATAGGCATGCTGCTTTTTTTGCAGATCTTCCAACTCATCATCTGATTTGTTGATAAAGCTTCTGCAAATTTCTATGAATTGCTCAGCTGTCTTCTTTTTTGCTGCCCTGTTATCGGTTTCCCGAATCGGCGGGAAAGTCAGCGTTTCAAGAAGATTGCTTTTATTTTTCCACTCGGATTTTCCTAATTGGGCAGCCGCCAAACTATTGCCTGTGTCCAGTTCAACAGCCTTCTGAAGCCACGCACTGGCAAGAGTATCATCGGTATACTTGCTTAACCTGGATATAGCAGCGATGGTCAGTAATTCCGAAAGAAGCCGGGGATCTGCTTTTTCATTGATATTTTTAATAACATTTAGCAATTCTGCTTCATTTTGTATGTATCCGTACTGATCAAGCTCATTTTTCCAATGATAAACCTGGCCCTCCGCCGGTTTTGCCTGTCTTTTCTGTTGTGTCATCGATTATCACTTCTTCTTCTTAGTTTCCACAACTTATCTTACCATATTTCTGTAATGATCTATAAAGAATGAGCTCCTTATCATGATCTTTCAATAGGAAAAGACCTAATCACACTGGATTAGGTCTTTTTTGGTTGTTAATAATTATTGTTCTCGCTGGTATTGCCGTTCTGCTGTGCCTGATACTCGTCCTTTATTTCAGAACGGAATGAAGCAAGGCTTTCCCTGCGGCGTTCATTTTTTGCTTCAATCCTGGCTAGGTCCTCTGCATTTGCATACTTCATTGATTCTTCAGCTTCGTCCATATTCTCGATCGTATGAACGATCATGGACTGAAGCTTTTCAACGTTATCGCTGCGGTCATCTGGATTTGGTCTGTTATGTGCCATGGTTTGTTCCTCCCTTTTTTAGGTGTTGGTACAAAATTAGTTTGTGAAAGAACAAGAAAAATATTGGCGGAAATGTGTGGGCAGCTTGCCTGAAAGTATGCCTGACTTTTGAAACAAAAAACCTGCCGTAAATGAAACAGCAGGTTAATTACAGTTATTCGCCTTTAGTTTGAATCACTTGAGCATGCTGCCCGGATTTGTCCTGCATTTTCTTGCCTTTGTTGCCGCCAAATCCGCGTGATTGTGTACCAATATGGTTCGGGGCAAAATGATTAGGGTGTCTTTTTTGATTACTCATGGATATCCCTCCTCATTTTAAGTATGGTCAAATTCAGAGGGTTTCATGAATGGCAAGTAATTCTATTCGGCCTTGTTAAGTCGTTTAAGCTCGAGGCGTTCTTCGATTTTTTCCATTGCATCTTGATCTTTAAGCAGCTGGCGTTTATTTTCTGAAACTAATTCTGCAAAGGAGCGTTTTCTAGGCTTTCTCATAAATCTTTCACCTTCCTTTAATAACATTGTAACAGTCATTATCTCCAGAAACTCTTTAAATTATTACAACTTTTCGAAAATTTAATCCGCATATACCCAGAATACGTGAAAAAAGTACATAAGGTTCACTGCTATTGGTAAAATATTCAGAAAAAAAAACCATTTCATCTAAATTTCCTTTTTTATGGCGGTGTAAACCTATACAAAAAAACATCTGCTCCCGGCAGATGTTTTTTACATTTCATCTATATACTGATTCATAATTTCAAGGGACATCGCACTTAAATATTTATTCCGGATAATTCCTTCTTCATCAATAAAAAAAGTGGTAGGAATCGTTATTATTTGATAGGCATTGGATGCTTTATCATTCACATCAAGGAGAATTGGAAAATTCACGCGCATTTCTTCTGCAAAGCCGGCAACATCAGATTGAGGATCGATGTTCACTGCCAAAATAACAACTTCATTTCCCTTTTGAATATAGAATTTTTGGATATCAGGCATTTCAGCTTTACATGGAGGACACCATGTTGCCCAAAAGTTGAGCATGACTTTCTTTCCTCTATAATCTGAGAGCTTTACTTTATCCCCCTGAAGGTTTTTCAATTCAAAATCTGGGGCTTTCAAGCCAATTCCTAAACCAGTCTGATTAACGGGATGACTCTTGACTTCATCTTTTTCAACTGCCTGCACCACAAAAATTGCAGTAGTAATTATTAATAACACAGCAGCTGAAAACATTTTTTTGAACATGCTGTATTCCCTCCCGGCTATTAAGGGCTTTTTGCTTCCTTGATTGTATTTTAACCTAGAAAAGCAAAATTAATAAGGTTCTAAACAGCCAATAAGACAGCATAAATGTGACAGATCCGTAAACAATTCCATAAATCCAATTTTTGAGCGGATATTTGTATTTCATCATTTCCTTTACTAAATAGAAAAGAGCCAAAAAAGCCCCTAACATGGTTCCTTTACTTCCTCCTGAGAAATATAAAATCCCCATAGGGTTGCTTAGAATGGTTTTTGTCTGAAAGAGAATTGAACTAAATTTATAAGTAAAAAAGCCAATTAGAACTGCATTTATTATGACATTCAGAAAGATTTTTTTATATTCCCCGTTATCTCTTAATGCATTTGCAATAGTAAAATAAGCAACGATAGCTGAGAGCAGGACTAATGCCCATTCATACTTCACTAATAAAGGCCCAATTAAAAATGCACCCAAAGTCAGCCCCCCAAAGTTAATATATAGTTAACATACCTGAACCCGTATATTTTGTAAAATAAAAAACCGCTATGTGAACGAGCACATAGCGGCAGTCTTAATTAGTTAGCCAGTTTATCACGAAGAACCATTTGCAGGATTCCGCCGTGACGGTAGTAATCAATTTCAACTTCAGAGTCAAAACGAACAAGAGCTTCAAAAGAAGTCTGATTGCCGTTTTCATCTGTAGCTGTAACCTTAACAAAATCACGTGGTCTAACATTTTCATCGATTTGAACATCGATTGTTTCTTTTCCTGACAAACCAAGAGTTTCTGCACTTTCGCCTGCCTTGAACTGAAGCGGAAGTACACCCATTAGAACAAGGTTAGAACGGTGGATACGCTCATAGCTTTCAGCAATAACTGTTTTAATTCCAAGCAGGTTCGTACCTTTTGCAGCCCAGTCACGGGAAGATCCCATTCCATAGTCTTTGCCGGCAAGAACTACTAAGCCAGTTCCATCTTCCTTGTATTTCATGCAAGCATCATAGATGGAAGTTACTTCGCCTGTTGGCCAGTATGTTGTGAAGCCGCCTTCTGTACCAGGTGCGATCTGGTTGCGGATACGAATGTTTGCAAATGTACCGCGCATCATAACTTCATGGTTACCGCGGCGGGATCCATAAGAGTTAAAGTCGCGTGGTTCAACACCGTTCTCGCGAAGGTATTTTCCTGCTGGTGTATCTTTGCCGATCGCACCTGCCGGAGAAATATGGTCAGTTGTGACAGAATCACCGAACTTGCCGACAACACGCAATCCTGATAAAGGTTTAACTTCATCAGCATTAGGAGTTAAGCCTTCAAAGAACGGAGGATTCTGGATATATGTTGAATTATCATCAAATGAATATAACGGCTCATTGCTTGTCTGGATTTGGTTCCAGCGGGCATTGTCATCAAATACATGCTCATATTCTTTACGGAACAATTCAGGTGTAACAGTCTGTTTAACCACTTCATTAACTTCAGCAGTAGATGGCCAAATGTCGTTAAAGAAGACATCGTTGCCATTCTTGTCTTTTCCGATTGGCTCGTTTTGAAGATCGATATCGACTGTTCCAGCTAGTGCATAAGCAACTACTAATGGCGGAGAAGCCAGGTAGTTAGCTTTTACAAGCGGATGGATACGCCCTTCGAAGTTACGGTTACCGGAAAGAACAGATGTTACAAGAAGGTCGCTTTCAGCTACAGCCTTTTCGATTTCTTCTCTTAATGGGCCGGAGTTACCGATACATGTTGTACAGCCATAACCTACAAGGTTGAATCCAAGCTGTTCCATGTATGGAAGAAGACCTGAATCACGCAGGTATCCAGTAACAACCTTAGATCCCGGAGCCAAGGAAGTTTTTACGAACTTAGGAACTTCCATTCCAAGTTCAACTGCCTTTTTCGCCACTAAACCTGCACCAACTAAAACATAAGGGTTTGAAGTATTTGTACAGCTAGTGATTGCCGCAATGGCAACTGCACCCGTTTTCATCTTGGTTGAATCACCATTTGCAAACTCAACAGTGATTTCTTTGTCGATTTCTTTCTTATCCAAGCCAAAGCCCTGGTTGCCTTGAGGAGCTGTGATAGCGTCATTGAATTCCTTTTTCATAGCTGAAAGCGGAATTAAGTCCTGTGGACGCTTAGGACCTGAAAGGTTCGCTTCGATTTCGGCAAGATTGATTTCAACTACATTCGTATATACTGGCTCTAGAGCCGGATCAAAGAACATTCCATTTTCTTTGCAGTATTTTTCCACAATGTTGATTTGCTCTTCTGGACGTCCAGTCAGGCGCATGTAATCCAGGGCTTCCGCATCAACAGGGAAGAATCCGCAAGTAGCTCCGTATTCTGGTGCCATGTTAGCAATTGTAGCTCGGTCAGCCAATGGAAGCTGTGTAACACCAGGGCCGAAGAATTCTACAAACTTGCCAACCACTCCCTGGCTGCGCAGTACCTGGGTTACCTTTAAAGCAAGGTCAGTGGCAGTTGTTCCGTTAGGAAGCTCGCCAGTAAGCTTAACCCCTACAACTTCAGGCACAGGGAAATATGAAGGCTGTCCAAGCATACCAGCTTCAGCTTCAATACCTCCTACACCCCATCCAAGAACGCCGATACCGTTGATCATGGTTGTATGGGAGTCAGTACCTACAAGGGTATCAGGGAAAGTTTCAAAATCGCCTTCTGTTGTTTCCAGTGCATGAACAACATTCGCAAGGAACTCAAGGTTCACCTGGTGAACAATACCCGTTGCAGGAGGAACTGCACGATAGTTGTCAAATGCTTTTTGTGCCCAGCTCAAGAACTGGTAACGCTCAGCGTTGCGTTCGAATTCAAGCTCCATGTTGGCTTCAAGAGAATCAGGCGTACCATACTTATCTACCTGTACAGAGTGGTCGATAACCAGATCAACCGGCTTCTCAGGATTGATTTTGTCAGGGTCCCCACCCATGTCAGCCATTGCCTTACGCAATGAAGCCAGGTCAACTACTGCCGGAACTCCAGTGAAGTCCTGCAGAATTACACGTGATGGTTTGAAAGGAACATCTACTTCTTTTACTTCAGAAGTTCCCCATTTTGCCAGGTTTTCAACATGCTCTTTTGTAATTACACGGCCGTCATATTGACGAAGTACTGATTCCAATAATACCTTAATAGAATAAGGCAATTTGGAAACATTACCCACTCCAGCTTCTTCAAGAGCGCCTAAATGATAGTAGTGATAGCGCTTCCCGTCCAGATCAAAGGATTTGCGGGAATTGAACACATCATTCTTTGCCAAATGTATTACCCCCTCTTTCAATAAACATCATATACCAAGTGTTAGGTAATTGTCGAAAAGTTTGAATTTTCATCCATCCTTACTTTTCTCACAATTCCTATATTAATACAACCTGTTATATAAGTAAATAACAAGAAAGTTATTGTTTTTGATAAGTTTTTCTTATCATAATTTCTTATTTACTTCTTCTAGCCTTTTAAATGCCGTAATTGATAGCGTTTTTCAATTAGAAGATAAAACCGGTTCTTGCTTGGTTATTATACTGATAAAACGAAAAAGAGGAATGTCTCTTTTAAAAAACAACATAAAATGACATCATCCACGGAAAAATAGTCCTACGGAGGTGATTCGCTATGGCTAAAAGAAAGGCTAATCATATTATTGAGGGTATGAATGCTGCAAAAGGGCAGGGCATGGGCACCGGCTACAATGAGGAATTTGCCAATGAACCCCTAACAGAAGCGCAAAAGCAAAATAATAAAAAAAGGAAAAAGAATCAGTAAATAAGGAAAGCGGAAGCGCCTTGCCTGCCCCAGGACACTTCGAGGAGGCAGGCTGCTTTTGCCGTAAAGATATCGAAATGCACAATCCTTTATCTGCTTATTAAATTACCCGGCTGGGCTTCAGCCGGGTTTGGTTGATTTTATTCATTCATAACTTTCTAGTATTGGTTCACATCATCAACCATGGATCGCAAGTCCTGCTGAAATCTCTCCAATTGTGCCCGTTGATGATCCGATGCAACCTCTAAGGCATTTTCAATTTGAGCGTACGCTTCATTTACCTCCTGCTTAAGATGTTTAAGCTGATGGCCGTAACTGGCAGAATCTTTTACAATTTCAGCATATAGCTCCTGTGCATCTTCCATTCCCTGCTGTGCTGCCTGAAATGCCTGCTGTTTATCTTTATGATATGGCATGCTTAGTTCACTCCTAACAAAATTTGTACCATTAAATTGCGCAATTGACCCATAAAATATTCCGCCAAATCACTCAGGCGGAAATCTTGAAATTCAACCACAATTTGCAAGGCAATTTTTCATGTAAAAGAGCCAAACTAACACATGAGATGAAGGTGAATATCTCCTTCTATCTTATTGCCCATCAGCCAGTAAGACGGCAGCACAGTACAACAGCTGCCTGGAGCGGAAGTCAGCATCCTATATTATGAGGAGGGCATCAAATGAACAAAAACAATGGCAAAGACATGCGAAAAAATGCACCCAAAGGACATAATAACGATGGACAGCCTGAACCATTAAGCGGCTCGAAAAAAGTGAAAAACCGTAACCATACCAGACAAAAACATAATTCCCACCATGATATGTAAAATTTAATCAAAAGCAGCTGCCTAAAGATCAGGCAGCTGCAAGAATTAAATGGCAGTTAATGCTTTTATAATGATGTCTTCCTCATTTGCAGTTACTGCCCGGAGATCAATCAGTATTTCTTCCTTATATATCCTGACTATTACAGAAGGAGTACAATTTATTCTTAACTTGCGGCCAATATGCTCCGCTGAGTAGCGCCTGTGCTTTAAAACGGCAATCCAGGACGGCAGTTCAACATCAGGCATTGTGCCTCCCCCAACTTGCCCTGTACTTTCTCTCATAGAGCATTCATAATCCTTCGCAGCTGCTTGTAATCTGTGAAGAAATTGTGCTGTTCTCGCTTCGAGTTCATCACTGGTCGTCAATACATCATGGACCACCGGAATATTTTTCAGACCCTCTTCCCCTTTTAAGTAATCCATAAGCGTGCCTTCAAGCGCAGCAATTGTCATTTTATCAACCCGAAGAACCCGGGCAAGCTGGTGTTTTTTCAGCTTTTCGATTAAGTCCTTTCTACCGGCAATAATGCCTGCCTGCGGACCGCCCAAAAGCTTGTCCCCGCTAAAAGAAACGATATCTGCTCCCATTTTTACCACATCGCTAACAGCTGGCTCATTGCCGATTCCCTTGCTTTTAAAATCAAATAGTGCACCGCTGCCCAAGTCTTCATAGAATATGATACTTTTTTCTTTTGACAGGCGGGCAAGTTCGTCAGTTCCAACTTCTTTGGTGAAGCCAATAATTTTAAAATTGCTCGTATGCACCTTCATAATCATCGCTGTATCTGCGTTGATGACTTTTTCATAATCTTCCAAGTGGGTTTTATTCGTAGTTCCTACCTCAACCAGCTTTGCACCGCTTTCTTCCATTATGCTTGATACCCTGAAGGAACCCCCGATTTCAACAAGCTGGCCGCGGGAAACTATTACTTCTTTTTCTTCAGCAAGCGCTTTTAGAATGATATAAACGGCAGCAGCGTTATTGTTAACTGCCATAGCAGCTTCTGCACCTGTCAGCTCTTTGACCAGGCTTTCCAGGTGACTGTGCCTGGATCCCCGTGCTCCTTCATTCAAGTTATACTCCAAATTGGAATAGTTCCTGGCAATTTCAAGCATATGTTCGGCTGCTGATTTGCTTAAACGCGCTCGGCCAAGATTAGTGTGAAGAATAGTGCCGGTGGCATTGATAACCCTTTTAAGTGTATAACCATACCGAACAGTGATTACCTCTTCTGCTTTTTTAAATATAGCGGCCGTAAATTCTTCCGTACCAGGCTCCTCACCGGCCCAATTCCCATCAAGAATGTTATTCCTGATCTCAGCAATGACCTCTTTAAAAACGTTAGTTGTATGTATAAAGTCAAGTTCATACTGTTTCATTAAATGAGTAAATCGCCGGTCTTGTTGCAGTTCATGAACCGGCAAAATATTTCTGACTGTACTTTTCATAAAGATCCCTCCAGCACTTGCCTGATTATTATATCATTTTTCACTATTTTACATTAAATGAATACTATAGATTGAAACAAGGGGGTTTTGAAATTGAACAAAAAGGAAGATTTCCATCCGTTTAATTTGGATGAATTGGAAAAATGGATGGAGGATTATTACTTGGACCCGCTTTCATCATATTTGGATCAAATTACTTTTCGCATCGACTTATATGATACGGAAGCGGAAATTATTGTTGAGGCGCTTTTAACAGGTTGCGTTTCAAAAGATGTAACCGTTTCCTTAAAAGAAAACACCGTGATCATTAAAGCGGTTAAAATAGATGAAACTGGTCCAATTCGCTGCGGCCAGCCATGTATGCGTAAGGTAAAGCTGCCTTTTTCAGTTATTAATAAAAGGGTAAGCGCAGATTTTTCAAATGAGATATTAGAGATTTTTATAAATAAAAATGAAGCTGGTCCAGGATGCGATAGAGATATCAGCATCGATTGATAAACTGAGATAGAGGTAGCCTTTTTGCCCTTTGTTTACATAAAGTGAAACCTCAATCAGCTGGGTTTTATCCCCCACTGATTGTTTGTTGAACCAATCGGGCCTTTACGGGCAGTTTGACCCCTAATAATCCTCCATTGATTCTTCTGAGTCTTGAAGCGGGAGTCTTACTGCCCGTTAGACTGCGATAATATTATTATGGATCAGTAAAAAACCTCCTCCCTGAGGAGAAGGTTTGGCAGTTTATAACTGCATCTTTTCAATTATTTCTTTGGTTTTAGGAAAAATGCCAGTCTCGAGCTTGGAATATAGCTTTTTTCCATTAACTGTCACTTCAAAAGCTCCACCTTTACTTGGAACCAGTTCCATTTTTGAAATCTCAGAGCGAAAATGTGTAAAAAGTTCTTCCGCGAAACTCGCGGCTTTTGGTGCGTAGTTTCACATCATGCAAAATTCAACAGTTACTTCATATGCCATATTAAAACCCCCGTGTGTAATTTGCTAAAATGTAAATATAATGACATTTTAGTATAATTATTTCATTACTGCAAATTGATTTGCTTTTCCTTCTTAATGGTTAAAAAAAGATTATGGAGTGATTTAATGGATGCACAAAAATATTTAAAACGCATTGCAGTATCGGCTGAACGTAATCTGGATCTTGATTATCTGAAAGAACTTCAGAGCAGCCATATGCACAAAATTCCTTTTGAGAACTTGGACGTAACAAGAAAAATTCCTATTCAGCTGGACAGAGATGCGTTTTATGAAAAAATTCTTGAAAGAACCAGGGGAGGCTTTTGCTATGAATTAAACGGCCTTTTTCAATACCTGCTGTCAGAACTGGGATTTCAATCCCACTTGATTTCCTGCACCGTCAAAAAGCCGGATGGATGGGTTAGAGAAGATTCCCATGCAGCCATACTGGTTTATTTGAATCAAATTCCATATTTGGCGGATGTAGGATTCGGCGATTCTGTCAGGCAGCCTTTACCTTTAACGGGTGAGGAAAAAACAGATGTAAGCGGAACTTACAGGATAAGAGAGTCCGTTGAAGGTAAATATGACCTTCAAAGACTTGAGGATGGTGAATGGAGGATTCTTTACCGTTTTTCTGATAAGCCAAAGCAGCTGATTGAATTTCATGATGCATGTTTTTTCAATCAGACTTCTCCTGAATCCCATTTTACACATGGCGACCTGGCCACTATTGCGACAAAGAATGGCCGTGTTACACTCTCAGGATTGACTGTCACTAAGTCTGGAGAAGGCACAAAAGAAAAATATGAACTAACCGAAGAGGAAAAAAAGGAATTTCTCCGCGAGCAATTCAATATAAAATTGTAAAAAGGGACTGCCATACGGCGTCCCTTTTGCTTTTTCATAACTTTGTTCTTAGTTTATCAAGCATATCAGCAGTCATCTTGGCTAGATCGAAATCTGCTTTGAAGCCCCACTCTTCTTTTGCTGCGCTTGCATCAATCGAATTTGGCCAGCTGTCGGCAATCGCCTGGCGCACTGGATCCACCTCATAGGAAATTTCAAACCCCGGAATATGCTTTCTGATCTCTGCCGCAATCTGTTCAGGTTCAAAACTCATTGCAGTTACATTGAAGGAATTGCGGTGAATGAGTTTATCTGCATCGGCTTCCATTAAATCAACGATGGCATTTAATGCATCCGGCATATACATCATGTCCATATATGTGCCCTGGTCGATATAAGAAGTATAGCGGCCATTTTTAATCGCTTCGTAGTAGATCTCAACAGCGTAATCAGTCGTTCCGCCTCCTGGAGGAGTAACATAAGAAATTAAACCAGGGAACCGCAAGCCTCTGGTATCAACACCAAATTTGTAATAGTAGTAATCAGACAGTAATTCGCCCGCTACCTTGTTCACGCCATACATAGTAGTTGGGCGGTGAATTGTATCCTGAGGTGTGTTGTCTTTTGGCGTAGAAGGGCCAAATGCGCCAATGGAGCTTGGCGTAAAGAATTGTGCGTTGCACTCTCTAGCCGTTTCAAGTGCATTCATAAGCCCCCCCATATTTAAATTCCATGCAAATACTGGGTTGGCTTCAGCTGTTGCTGATAACAGGGCTGCCATATGGATGACTGTATCCACATTATATTTTTTAGCCGTATCCAGCATTGATTTTGCATCAGTAACATCAACCATTTCAAACGGTCCTGATTGGGCAGCTTCAGACTCATTTTTTCTGATGTCTGTTGCAATAACATTGTCTGTTCCATAGATTTCTCTTAATTTCAAGGTTAGTTCAGAGCCGATCTGGCCTAAAGCTCCAGTAATCATAATTCGTTTCATCTTATTCCTCCAACATTTCCTCTTTGCCTTCTAGATTTTGCTTTATAGTCAAACTTAAATAATTCCCATTTCTTTGCCGACTTTTTCATAAATGGCAATAGCCTGATCCAGCATTTCTTTCGTATGTGCCGCAGAAGGCATATTTCTGACACGTCCCGTTCCCCTTGGGACAGTCGGGAAGACGATTGATTTCGCATAAACGCCTTCTTCATTGAGTTTTTTGCTGAATTCCTGTGTTTTTACTTCATCTCCAACAATACAAGGAGTGATTGGTGTTTCACTGTCCCCGATATCAAATCCTAATTTTTCCAGACCATCCTTAAGATAGTTGGCATTTTCCCATAACTTTTCATTCAGCTCTGTGCTTTCCATCAGCAGTTCAATGGCTTTCGTGCTTGCTGCTACATCAGCAGGTGTTAAAGAAGTTGAGAATAGGAATGGTCTGCTGCGGACTTTCAGCCAATCAATCAGGTCCTTTTTGCCGGCCACATATCCGCCGACAACACCTATTGCCTTAGAAAGTGTTCCGATCTGGAAGTCGATTCTATCGGAAAGGCCAAAGTGTTTAACAGTCCCTGCTCCTTTTCCAAGCACTCCTGAACCGTGTGCATCATCAACATAAGTGATCAGATCGAATTCTTCCGCGATCTCCACAATCTCAGGAAGCTTTGCGATATCCCCATCCATTGAGAAAACACCGTCAGTAATGACCATGATTTTGTTGTACTGTCCAGATTCTTTTGCTTCCTTCGCTTTCGCCCTTAAATCTTCCATATCAGAATGATTTACGCGAATAATCTTAGCTTTCGATAGACGGCATCCATCAATAATGGATGCATGGTTTAATTCATCAGACAGAATTGCATCGTTTTTATCCATTACAGCTGAAATAGCTGCCATGTTACAATTAAAACCAGACTGGTATGCGATGGCTGCTTCTGTATGTTTGAACTCAGCAAGCTTTTCTTCAAGTTTTGTGTGAAGTTCAAGCGTTCCATTTATAGTACGGACAGCACCTGCTCCAACCCCATATTTCTCAATTGCTTCGATGGCTGATTTTTTAAGTCTTTCATCAGTGGCCAAACCTAAATAGTTATTGGATGAAAGATTAATCAGTTCTCTTCCATTGATTTTGATTATAGGGCCATTTGGGCTTTCAAGAGGGTCGATTACGTTGTAAAGTCCTCTATCCTTTAAATCCTCCAGGTTTTCCTGTAAAAAAGCATCTAAAATTTTGCTGGTCATCTCAGTATCCCCCAGTTCATTTTTATTGAATGTCGCCAACTCATACACAACTGTATTTTCAGCACGGACATTATTTCATGAAACAAATAAAGCTATGTAAAGGTTTTTTCAATTTATACTTTAACACATTTTTTCATTTTGTACACTTATGAAGGACAGATTTTCTTTCAGTTTCATTATGATTGCCTGTTATATAGTTTGCCCTTTTAGTTTGAAAAAATTTACCCTTCCCATTTTACCCAATTGAATAAATATGCACACAAATTAGCTGTTTACTCTATGAAAACAAAGGGAACCAATCAAACATAGAAAAATAGGTCAGGCATTTTGCCTTTGGAGGTATTTATAATGAAACATCCATTAAATGTAACTTCTGAAATTGGAGAATTAAAGACGGTCCTTCTGCACAGGCCGGGCAAGGAAATTGAAAATCTTACACCTCAATATTTGAAAAGACTTTTATTCGATGACATTCCCTTTTTGCCTGCCATTCAAAAAGAACATGATTATTTCGCCAATATACTAAGCAATCGGGGAATTGAGGTCTTATATCTTGATAAATTGATGACAGAAGCCATTCAGCAGGACGAGACGAGAATTTCCTTTATTGAAAAGGTCTTATGGGAAAGTCAATCGAATATAAATGGTTCCTACGAAACAGTAAAAGACTATCTCTTATCTCTTCCGCCAGATGAGCTGGTAAGGAAAGTGATGTCAGGTGTCGTAAAATCGGATATTGATCAGGATAAGAAAATTCATCTTCATGAACTGATGCCGGATCATTATCCTTTTTATCTGGACCCGATGCCAAACCTCTATTTTACCCGGGATCCTGCTGCGGTTATAGGTGAAGGGATTACCATTAATCGAATGCATGAACCTGCAAGGAGACGGGAATCCATTTTTATGGACTACATAGTGAATCATCATCCCCGTTTCAATAAACATGAAATCCCTGCTTACTTTAAACGTGATGATCTCTATTCACTGGAAGGCGGAGATGAACTGATATTGAGCGATGAAGCGGTAGCCATTGGTGTCAGCGCAAGAACTTCTGCACAAGGGATAGAAAAACTTGCAATGGAACTATTCGCCCGCCAGAAATCCATAAAAAAAGTTGTCGCAGTTGAAATTCCCAAAATCCGGGCATTCATGCACCTGGATACTGTATTTACTATGATTGACCACGATAAGTTCACCTACCATCCAGCTATTGAAGATAGAGATGGCAGTATGAAGATTTACATACTGGAACAGGAGGAGAATTCCGACCTTCTTAAAATTACAGAGAAAAACTCTTTGAAGGAAACTCTAAAAGAAGTTCTTCATCTTGATGAATTAGTGTTAATCCCTTGTGGAGGAGGCTGCCCGATTGCATCGGCACGTGAACAATGGAACGATGGATCCAATACACTCGCAATTGCTCCAGGTGTTGTTGTAACTTATGACCGGAATTATGTCTCAAACGACATCCTCCGTCAAAATGGGGTTGAGGTCATTGAAATTCTCAGCTCAGAACTCTCAAGAGGACGGGGTGGCCCAAGATGCATGAGCATGCCGATTATAAGAGAAAATATTAGCCAGTAAATCGGGCGGTTCCCTATACCGCCCGATTTTTTTATGTGCTCCAATAAATTTATATGATCATCCTCCTCTCCTCCTTCTGAAAAAACCAGTTCTTTTAAGAAAAAACGCAAATATAAATATATTAATGCCATTTAAAACAAGCATTCTCCTCACCTTTTTATAGGATTTTCTTCTTAATAATTGATTTTTATTTATAATAATTATAAAAAAGTATTGATTTTACTTTGAGAAGTGTTATCATTACAAATATAAGCAAGTTATTAAAACTTTTATGAGGTGATTATCGAATGACAAAAAAGAATAATCTCACGACAAGCTGGGGCGCACCTGTTGGCGATAACCAAAATTCAATGACTGCAGGCTCAAGAGGGCCAACATTGATTCAGGATGTTCACTTACTGGAGAAGCTCGCCCATTTTAATAGAGAACGTGTGCCTGAGCGTGTTGTTCATGCAAAAGGTGCGGGTGCACATGGCTATTTTGAAGTTACAAATGACCTCACTAAATATACAAAAGCCGCATTTCTGTCTGAAGTAGGCAAAAGAACGCCTTTATTCGTACGCTTTTCAACTGTAGCCGGCGAACTTGGTTCTGCTGATACTGTACGCGATCCGCGCGGCTTTGCCGTTAAGTTTTATACAGAAGAAGGAAACTACGACCTTGTAGGAAATAATACGCCTGTATTCTTTATCCGGGATGCAATTAAATTCCCTGATTTCATTCATACACAAAAGCGTGATCCAAAGACACATCTGAAAAATCCCACAGCCGTTTGGGACTTCTGGTCCTTATCCCCTGAGTCTCTGCACCAGGTAACCATCTTAATGTCAGACCGCGGCATACCTGCAACCCTTCGACATATGCACGGTTTCGGCAGCCATACATTTAAGTGGGTAAATGAACAAGGAGAAGGTGTCTGGGTAAAGTATCACTTTAAAACTGAACAGGGCGTTAAAAACCTTAGCGTGGACGCTGCAGCGAAAATGGCTGGAGAAAACCCTGATTACCATACAGAGGATTTATTTAATGCAATTGAGAATGGCGATTTCCCATCGTGGAAACTATGCGTGCAAATCATGCCGCTAGAAGATGCAAATACTTACCGCTTCGATCCATTCGATGTAACAAAGGTATGGTCACAGAAAGATTATCCTTTAATCGAAGTAGGACGCATGGTACTGAATAAAAATCCTGAAAACTACTTTGCTGAAGTTGAGCAGGCTACCTTCTCTCCTGGAACGCTCGTGCCGGGTATTGATGTTTCACCTGACAAGATGCTCCAGGGCCGTCTGTTCGCCTATCATGATGCACACCGCTACCGCGTAGGTGCAAACCATCAGATGCTGCCAATCAACCGCCCTAAGAACGAAGTGCAAAACTATCAGCGTGACGGTCAGATGCGCTTTGACAACAATGGCGGAGGTTCTGTTTATTACGAGCCGAACAGCTTTGGAGGACCTACTGAGGCACCGGAGCACAAGCAGGCTGCATACCCTGTTTCCGGTTTAGCCGAAAGCGCTGTGTATGATCATAATGACCACTACACACAAGCCGGTGATCTATACCGCTTAATGAGTGAAGAGGAACGCTCCCGTCTTGTGGCAAACATTGTTGCTGCCATGAAGCCTGTAGAAAAAGAAGAAATTAAGCATCGCCAGATTCAGCATTTCTTTAAAGCGGATCCTGATTACGGTACACGTATTGCTAAAGGTCTTGGCCTGGCAGTTCCGCAGGGAGTTAAGTGAACCATTAGAAACAGAGAAAGGTGCCAATAACCTAATTGGCACCTTTTTTCCGGGTAAAGTGTTAGTGTGACCCCCTATTTGATAATCCCCCAACATTACTTTCAATTTATCCCTATAATCGAATTACATTTTTCACAGGAAATAACTTTAGATAGAAAAAACAGTCTAAATCTAGTAAGATATCCACATGGAATATTAGAGAAGGGGTAAAAAAATGAGCGTATTAAATGTACAAAATTTAAGTCACGGTTTCGGTGATCGTGCGATTTTCAATGATGTGTCTTTTCGACTTTTAAAAGGTGAACACGTTGGACTAGTTGGGGCAAATGGTGAGGGTAAGTCTACTTTCATGAATATTGTTACCGGGAAGCTGCAACCCGACGAGGGGAAAGTTGAGTGGTCACGGAAAGTTCGTGTTGGTTACTTAGATCAGCATGCTGTACTTAAAAAAGGCACTACGATGCGTGATGCTTTGAGTACTGCTTTTCAATATCTTTTTGATGCGGAATCAGAGATCAATGAACTTTATGCAAAAATGGGTGATGAAGGCGCTGATATCGATGCATTACTTGCAGAAGTTGGCGAGCTGCAAGAAACTTTAGATAGTAATGATTTCTATCAAATTAATTCAAAAGTTGAGGAAGTTGCTCGTGGCCTGGGATTAGACGATGTTGGACTTGATCGTGATATAGATGATCTTAGCGGTGGGCAGCGTACGAAAGTTTTACTAGCTAAGCTTTTGCTGGAAAAGCCTGAAATCCTTTTACTGGACGAGCCTACAAACTATTTGGATGAACAGCATATCGAATGGCTGAAGCGCTATTTACAGGAATATGAGAATGCATTTATCTTGATTTCACATGATATTCCATTCTTGAACAATGTTGTTAACTTGATCTATCACATGGAAAACCAAGAGTTGAATCGCTATGTTGGTGACTATGATAACTTCTTAAAAATATATGAAGTGAAAAAGCAGCAGCTGGAGTCTGCATACAAGCGTCAACAACAAGAAATTGCTGATTTAAAGGATTTCGTTGCTCGCAACAAGGCAAGTGTTGCGACTCGTAATATGGCGATGTCTCGTCAAAAGAAGCTCGACAAAATGGAAATTATTGAATTGGGAAGAGAGAAGCCGAAACCAGAGTTTATTTTCAAAGAAGCTCGTGCAGCCAGTCGTTGGATTTTCACGACTGAAGATCTTGTTATTGGTTACAATGAACCACTTTCCCGCCCGCTGAATTTGAAAATGGAACGCGGACAAAAAATTGCATTCGTGGGTGCTAACGGTATTGGTAAGTCTACTCTTTTAAAAAGTATTCTTGGATTGATTAGTCCCATTTCGGGTAAAGTGGAACGCGGTGAGTATCAATACATCGGTTACTTCGAGCAGGAAGTTAAACAGTCCAACTACAACACTTGTATTGAAGAGATTTGGAGCGAGTTCCCAAGTATGAATCAGGCTGAAGTTCGTGCTGCTCTTGCAAAATGCGGATTAACGACGAAACATATTGAAAGTAAAATCGAAGTCCTTTCTGGTGGCGAAAAAGCCAAAGTTCGATTGTGTAAAATTTTAAACACAGAAACGAATTTATTAATTCTGGACGAACCTACCAATCACTTGGATGTGGATGCAAAAGAAGAATTAAAGCGTGCTTTAAAGGCATATCGCGGAAGTATCTTGATGGTATCCCACGAACCTGATTTCTATCGTGAAATTGCGACCGATATTTGGAATTGTGAGGATTGGACTACGAAAGTTTTTTAATCTCAATAAATAAGTTTAAACGGTATCAGGTCAATAAAGTAAACACAATCACACTCCCCTGCCAAGCAGGGGATTTTTCATTTCAGGCCCCTTTTTATCAGGTACAAACATTGTTCACAAAAGATACTTAATTGCCTTCAGGAGCTCCATATAAACATTCTAATAGCATACTCTGGTCATTTCCTATAAATGGATCACTCAAAAGCAATACAGGCAATGATTTCTTCGTGTATAATAAGGGAAGTTTTCAATAATGGAAGCGGTTAATATTGATGAAAAATAATTGGCAAAGGACTTAGAACATTCATGATAAAAAAGAAGATTGCCTGGATTACAGACAGCACAGCTTATATTTCTGAGGAGCTGCTCGAACATCCTGATGTTTATGTTGTGCCTCTATCAATAACATTCGGTGAGGAGTCGTTTGAAGATGGCATTGATTTAAACACAGAGCAGCTATATAGCCGAATCCGGACTGAAAAAGAAGTTCCTAAAACTTCACAGCCATCTTCCGGGAGATTTGCTGAGCTATTTGAATCATTGAAGAATGAATATGATGCTGCGGTTGCCGTACATGTTTCCAGCAAATTAAGCGGCACGATGAACAGCTGCCTGGCTGGATCAGAGCTGGCAGGGTTCCCTGTATCGGCAGTTGATTCAAAATGCATGTCTTATGCCATTACGTCTTTAATGTACAAAGGATTAAAGCTTGCTGAGAATGATATGCCAGCACATAAGATTGCTGAAATCCTGCAAGGTGAGGCAGCTAAATCTGAGAATTATATTTTGCTTGGAAGCCTTGAGCAATTTTATAAAGGCGGCAGAATGTCAGGAACACAATACTTGCTGGGAAGCATATTGAAAATAAAGCCAATAATCCGGATTAACCGGGACGGGGAGTTTGAATTGTTTGATAAAGTCCGTTCGGATAAAAAAGCAATTAAAAGAATGATAGAATTGCTCGGGGATGCATACGAAAGCCACACCATTCCTCAGGTTCAAATCATGCACGGGAATGTGCCCGGAAAAGCGGAGGAAATGGCGGAGGAAATAAAATCACACTTTCCCCGCCTCGATATTATCATTGGTGAAATAAGCTCAACTATTGCTGCCCATGCAGGTGAAGGAACCATCGCTATCATTTGGCAGAATGAAAAGTAGAAAAAAGCACTCTCCCTAAGGAAAAAGGGAAAGTGCTTTTTACTATTCAACCCACGTATACATGTACTTTTCATCTTCTATTGACTTAGCTTTCTTTACCAATTTTAATGGCCTGAATGTATCAATCATTACAGCAAGCTCGAGTGTTTCCTTTTTTCCGATGCTGGCTTCTGTTTTCCCAGGATGAGGCCCATGTGGAATCCCGCTTGGATGAAGGGTGATAGAGCCTTCCCTGATACCCTTTCTGCTCATAAAGTTGCCTTCCACATAGTAAAGCAGTTCATCACTGTTGACATTGCTGTGATAGTAAGGGGCAGGGATGGCCTCTGGATGGTAGTCATATAACCTGGGAACAAAAGAACATACAACAAAGTTATGTCCTTCAAATGTCTGATGAACTGGCGGGGGCTGATGGACCCTTCCAGTAATCGGCTCGAAGTCTTCAATATTAAATACCCACGGATAGAGATAGCCGTCCCAGCCTTCCACATCAAGCGGATGATGGTTCAGGATATGAGAATGCAAATATCCCCTTGTTTTCGTAATAACTTCATGTTCCCCTTTTTGATCATATGTTTCCAAGGTCTCCGGTCCCCGAATATCTCTTTCGCAGAATGGACTATGTTCGAGCAGCTGTCCATATTCATTCCGGTATCTTCTTGGGGTTGTAATTTGGCTGAAGGACTCCACCAGAAGCACTTTAGTCAATTGCTCTTTGTCCGGAATCACCCTGTAAATTGTGCCAATCGGAATAATGACATAATCCCCCGGACGATAGGTTAATGTTCCGAACATGGTCTCAATCTTTCCTGTGCCATAGTGAATATAGAGCATCTCATCGCCATCACCATTCCGGTAAAAGCTTTTCATCGGCTCTGTAATATTTATAGTGCCTATTAAAAGATCATCATTCCCAAGCAGATATTCCCTGGCTGAAAGCGCATCCCCTTTCTTTTCGATTTGATCTGTAAACAAATGGCGGTGCTTCAAGCTTTCCTGCTCTTCATACTCGGGAACATATTTTCCTATCAGCTCACTTCGTGCTACCTCTGTAGGCATATAGTGATTATAAAGAATGGATTGGGTACCGGAAAAACCTTTTGTTCCCATAACCTGTTCCCTGAAAAGAGTTCCATCCGATTTTTTGAAAGTCGTATGCCTTTTGTGCGGGATTCTACCCATTTGGCGATAAAACATGTTTCCACCTCACTCGTTTGCAATTCGATTTTTTAAGACTCCAAGACTTGCAATCTCAAGCTCCACTTCATCTCCTGATTCAAGCCAGCGGTGAACATCTGTGCCGAGCTCAAGGATGCAGCCGCTGCCAACAGTCCCGGAGCCTATCAGTTCACCTGGGCAAAGGGTTACACCGTCAGAAGCCCGCTCAATCATTTCGTAAAAAGAATAGTAGATATCCTGCATATTCCCTTCAGATAGAAGAGTCCCGTTTACTTTTGCTGTCATCGGCAAATCATAGCCGTTTTCAACACGGAAATCCTCAAGCTCATCTTTTGTAACGATATATGGCCCTGCAGAAGTGGCAAAATCCTTCCCTTTTGCAGGGCCAAGGCCTACCTTCATTTCTTTGCGCTGAATGTCTCTTGCACTCCAGTCATTTAAGATGCAATACCCGAAAATATAATCATCGGCTTCAGAAGCTTTGATATCCCTTCCTTCTTTTCCAATGATGCAGCCAATTTCAAGCTCATAATCAAGCCATTCGCAATGGCTTGGTCGTAAAATTTCTTCATTCGGCCCCTTGATGCTTAAATGATTTGAGAAATAAAAAACTGGTATGTCATACCATTCGGGTATCATATCAAGACCGCGGTTGGCTCTTGCTGTTTTCACGTGTTCCTCGAAAGCATAAAAATCCCGGAAGCTTTTTGGATTTGGAAGTGGAGCTTTTAAGGTGACTTCTGATAAAGGATAAACCCCTCTATCAGTGTCCTTCAGTTTTTTGCCGGAAGATAAGTATTCCATAAAAAATTCATGATTCTCCAGGAATGCCAGCATTGTTTTAGGAAGAACACCATTGGTTGCTTCATGCATATCAACGGCATGCTCCTCATTCTTCAGCCAGCCAGCTCTAATGGATCCATCTGATTTTTGGAAGGTTATGAATTTCATAGCATCACCTTGGGTCTGTTTTTCGGATTAATTCAAATATATCCGTCATCGGCCTGGTATATATATGTCCTGCCATCCGGCCAACTGGCTTCAATTTCTCTGAATTGATCCTTCCATTTTCGTATATTCCTTCAGCAACATGCACATGCTCCACTTTTCCAATCACAAGGCTTCCTGAACCAGGTTGTTCTCCAAAATGGAGCACCTGATGGAGACTGCATTCCAGGTGGACTTTTGATTCTTTCACCCGAGGAGGATTCACAGTCGCACTTTTTTCTTTAGTTAGCCCGGCGGCGATTAGTTCGTCTGTACCAGCAGGATAATCCGCAGCACAAATATTCATCTTTTCAGTAAAGTCCTCACTGACAATGTTAATAACGAATTCCTTTGTCGCTTCGATATTGGCGAGCGTATCTTTCTTAGAGCCATCCATCCCTTTTCGCATAGGTGAAAAACAAATCAGCATCGGATCTGCACATATAGCAGTAAAAAAGCTAAATGGAGCTGCATTTACATTTCCATCCACATCCATCGTGGTAACAAACGCAATGGGACGCGGCAGGATAGAACCAACCAGCAGCTTATAAGCGTCATTCCATTCCAGACTGGCAGGAGTTAATTCCATACACTTTACACCGCCTTTTCATTTAAAAGTTTGTTTATCACATTCATGGCTGCTTCATTATCTTCTCTTGTACCTAAAGTCATCCGAAAAGCATCAAGATATCCCTCAAGCTTCATTTGCCGTACAACTAAGCCATTTGCAATCAAGTTTTCCGCCAAAGGATACTGACTGTAAATATAAATAAAGTTGGTTTGGGAAGGAAAAAAGCCAACGTGTATATCTTTTAACTTTTGGCTCACAAATTCCATCTCATTGGCATTTTTGTCAGCACATTCCCTTATAAAGCCCTGATCATGTAATGCTGCTGCAGCGGCTGCCTGTGCCAGATGATTGACATTAAAAACATCTTTTACCTTTTGTAGTTCATTCACTATCTCGGAATCCATAATTCCATAGCCGACACGGAGTCCGGCTAGACCATAAATTTTTGAAAAAGTCCTCAGAATGATCAAGTTTGGCTTTTTTTCCAAAAGTGAAATAGAGTCAAGGTAATCTGCAGATTGCACATATTCATAGTAAGCTTCATCTAGAATAATCAAGACATTCGAAGGAACTTTTTCGATGAATTGCAGAAGTTCTGTTTTACCGACAATGGTTCCGGTAGGATTGTTAGGATTGCAGATAAATACCATTTTTGTTTTTTTGCTGATCTGCGCATACATGGCATTTAGATTATGAGTGCCATTATGCAGCGGGACAGTTATAGCACTGCCGCCTTCAATCAGGACGTTTGTTTCATATCTCGGAAAGGTTACCTGTGCCATAATAGCTTCGTCTCCAGGACTTATGTATGCTCTAGTCAATAAGCGGATGATTTCTTCTGAACCATTGCTTATTATAAATTTATCTTCACCAATATTGTAGAACCCGGCCAGTTTGCGCTTGAGCAGGGAAACAGTTCCGTCCGGATAAAAATAAATACTGTTCATTGCTCTGCTGATGCTGTTCTTCACGTCTGGTGAACACCCATACACATTTTCATTATCAGACATTTTCCGGACAGCCATTAAATTGAACTTTTCTTTGATCTCTTCCGGCGAGCTGCCAAGAGGATAAGAAACAATCTTCTCCACTGCGCTTTTGGTCTGGATTCTGGACATCTGCGCTGCCTCCTTACTTAATTATTAAAAAAGGGAGAAAGCATCTCCCTTTTAGGCTGAAAAATTATAGGTTCCCGCGTCTTTCCTGTTCCCTCTCAATTGATTCAAAGAGTGCTTTAAAGTTGCCTTCACCAAACCCTCTTGCACCTTTACGCTGAATGACTTCAATAAAAAGGGTGGGGCGGTCAACTATTGGCTTCGTGAAGATTTGCAGCAAATACCCTTCGTCGTCACGGTCAACGAGTATATTCAATTCTTTCAGTTTATCAATCTCTTCATCAATCTTTCCTACGCGTTCAGAAAGCATTTCGTAGTAAGAATCAGGTGTACTTAAAAACTCCACCCCATTTTTGCGAAGGATGCTGACAGTGCTGACGATATCCTCTGTCAGGATGGCCAGATGCTGCACACCTGGGCCGTTGTAGTATTCAAGGTATTCCTCAATCTGGGATTTGCGTTTCCCTTCTGCAGGCTCATTAATCGGGAACTTTATCCTGCCGCCATTATGCATGACCTTTGACATCAGTGCGGAATATTCTGTTGTAATGTCTTTATCTGTAAAGTGTTTCATTTCCTTAAAGCCCATTACATTTGCATAATAATTCACCCATTCCTCCATTCTCTCTACATTTCCAACAACATGGTCGATTCCTATAAAACCGGCATCTTCAAATGGAACTTCCGTTTGATAAGGCTCAAAGCCAGGCATGAATACGCCTTTATAGTTATTGCGTTCGACAAGTGTGTGAATTGTATCTCCATATGTACCAATAACTGCTTTTTTTACTGTGCCTTGCTCATCCTTTATCTCAAAAGGCGGCTGTATTTCAATTGCGCCTCTTTCGACTGCAGCATTGTAGGCAGTTTCAACATCATCGACGGCTAAAGCAATATCTTTTACGCCATCCCCATGCTTTTTAATGAAATTCGATACTCTGGAACTATCATTTAAAGTTCCGGTAATTACGAGGCGGATCTTTCTTTGCTGAAGAACATAAGACACCGTTTCCCTATTGCCTGTTTCCAGACCAGAATAAGCAACTGGCTTAAAGCAGAAAGCCGTGCAGAAAAAATGGCAGGACTGTTTCGCATTCCCTGAGTAGATTTCTAAATAATCTACTTCCTTCACAGGAAAGAAATCGGCTTTATTTTGTTCCTTTAACATTTTTTCATCTTTCATGCTAACCCCTCCATTTCAAATATTAGTAATATTTTGAATTTATCATATATGAAACCTGCAAACGTTCTCAAGAGTTCAAGTTAAAGCTATAATGCACTTCTGCATTAAAGTAAGCTACAATTTTAATATTTGCTCATTTATACTTTTGGGCGGGATGTGAATAGCCTGATTCCTTAAAGCTTCTACAGCTTCGAGCAAGCTTTCATTTACACTTGGATGGGGATAGTTTGGGAAAATTAGATCTTCATCCCTGGCTGCCATTTCCAATGCAATAATGCCGGCTGAAATTAGCTCTATTGCCCCAGTGCCTACCATGTGGATTCCCAGAAGAACTTGTTTTTCCTTGCAGCTGATGACTTTTATAAATCCTTCTTTTTTTCCGGTCAGAGCGCTAAATCCGTTGGCGGACAATGAAAATTGGCCAATTTCAATATCGTTGCCCATGTTAATTGCTTCCTTTTCCGTTAACCCTGCACTTGCAATAGGAGGCTGTGTATGAGCTACAATTGGAATGAAATGGAAATCCGATTGAGATTGAATCCCAGCAATAGCTTCTGCAGCTGTTTTTCCTTGTTTAATTGCTTTAACAGCAAGGGCCGGACCTTCTGTTACATCACCCACTGCGAAGATATGATTCTGTGTAGTCCTGCTTTGGGCATCCACCTTTATAAACCCCGCTGCACATTGTTCAACCCCTATTCGGGATAGTCCCAGCTGATCAGTGTTTGGTTTAATGGGTGTTGAAACAAAAAAATGTGAGCCTGAAATTGTTTCTTTTTTTCCCTTTAATTCGAAGGACACTGTAAACATGCCTTCATTTTGCTGTAATTCCATTACATCCGAATTTCTTACAATGTCTATTTTTTTCTTTTTTAAAATCCTCTTCAGTTCCCGGCAAATGGATTGATCAAAATCAAAATCCTCTTTACCATCATTAAGGATCATAGTCACTTTAGATCCCAGTGTCTGAAAAGCCATACCTATTTCAAGCGCAATATAGTCACTGCCATAGATTAATAGTTTATCGGGTAATTCACTCAACTCTGAAATGGAATGCTGATCTAATACCATTTCACTTAACTCTCTGATCCAAGGTGGTTTGTCAGGTGTTCCTCCGGTCGCAATGATTGCATTTCTGAATCTGAAAACATCAAATTTGTCTCCTTTTTCGATGCCAACCTTATCCTCCGACAGAAAAAAAGCTGAACCATTAAGCATCTCAATTTTATTGGCTTTACAGAGTGCTTCAATTCCTGCCCGGAGCTGTTCAACTTTCTTCTGCTTGTATTGCTTAAGCTTGTTTAAATTAATCGATATATCTCCTCCTTCAAGCCCCCAGTTTTCCCCCTCTTGAAATGAAGTGAATTTTTCTGCAGACTGTGTTAGGATCTTTGAAGGTATGCAGCCTTTATTTAAGCAAATCCCGCCAAGCTGGTCCTGTTCAACCAATGTAACACTGCGTCCAAGCTGTGCAGCACGGATCGCAGCATGATACCCTCCGGGACCGCCGCCGATAATGATGACATCGCGCTCATGTGCCAGTTCTCCAACTACCATTTATACCATCTCCAGAACGAGCATTTTCGGATTTTTAATCAATTCAGCAAACCGGTTAGTAAAGCGTACAGCTGTCGCCCCGTCTGCAACTCTATGATCAAAAGACATAGATATATTCATCATTGACCGGATCACAATCTGGTCATCGTCTGTCACAACAGGCATCTTCTTTGTTTTATGAAAAGATACCAGTGCGGTTTGCGGATGCTGAATAATCGGTGTCGCTCCAAAGCTTCCGCCCAGGGGTCCCACATTGCTGATCGTGAATGTCCCTCCAGATATTTCTTTGACAGAAAGCTTATTTTCCACTGCTTTTTCCGTGAGCAGTTTCATCTCCGCATGAATTTCTCTGATTGTCTTATTCTCAACATGGGTAATGACCGGAACGATGAGCCCCTCATCCGTATCAACCGCAATACCGATATGGTGTACACTTGCCAAATGTATTTCTTCTTTTTCTTCATGCAGGACTGCATTGAACACAGGAAATTCTTTCAGGCAAATTGACAATGCCTTCAGGAAAAAGGCTGTTGCAGATATATTTTCGTTCAGAATTTTAAGTTCTTTTCTGAAAGTGATCAGCTCGGTTACATCGATTTCTTCAAAATGGGTACAATGCGGAATGGTATTGAGGGATTGTGCCATTTTCCTGGCAATCTGTTTTCTTCTGCCCCTAAACGGAATGATTCCTTTCTCAGCAGGCGGGCTTATTATAGTATCTATCGAATCCGCTAGCTCCTGTTCAGCTGGGTCAGGCTTACTCTGTGCAGATGCTAAGTATTGATAGATATCTTCATCCAAAATACGGCCGGCAGGACCAGTCCCTGTAATATTCTCAATGTCTATCGAATTTTCGCGTGCTATTTTTCTCGTAAATGGGGAAGCAAGCACCCGTTTTCCTTTGAATGCCGAAAAAGATTGCACTGGCTCCTGCGGCTTAGGAGTGTTTGCAGGATGAGAAGTGACCTTCACTTTCTCAATGGCATCATGTCCCGAAGTCTCTATAATTAAGATGGTCGTCCCCACTGTAATCCTATCGCCAGGCTCCACTTTAAATTCCTTAATAATTCCCGCTCTGGGAGCAGGTATTTCAGCAGTCATTTTATCAGTCTGTACTTCAACTAGCGGTTCATCGGCTCTGACAGCATCACCAGGTTTGACTAAAAAGCAATTGATATCTGCTTCTGTCATGCCTTCTCCAATATCGTGAAGTTTCACTTCCACAGTCTCTCCTCCTAAAACTTCATTACTTTTTCTATTGCTTGCTGGATCCTTGCCGGAGTTGGCAGGTAATGGTCCTCAAAACCGAAATATGGCACTGGTGCATCAAATCCAGTAACCCGTTCAACAGGTGCTTTCTGATATAAAAACGATGTATCATTAATAATGGCGAGCACGTCATTTCCTACTCCGCCGGTAGCATGAGCTTCATGGACAATGACTGTTCTCCCTGTCTTTTGGACAGATTCTGCGATCATATCTTTATCCAGAGGGAAAAGAGTTCTTAAATCAATCACATCACAATGAGTGTTTTTTTCTTTCATCAGCTTTGCCGCTTTCATAGCCTCAGGCACCATGGCTCCCCATGTAATGACCGTCACATCATCACCCTCCATGAGCTTATTGCCTTTGCCAATATCAATGCTATACTTCCCTTCAGGAACTTCCTCCTTGGCCGAACGATAGCAGCGCATCGGCTCAAGAAACAGAACTGGATCCGGGTCTTCAATGGCAGCAATCAGCAGTCCTTTCGCGTCATAGGGACTGGAAGGACAGACTACTTTAATGCCTGGCATATGTGTAAAAATGGCTTCCGTTGAATCACAGTGAATTTCCGGAGCCCTTACACCTGCACCATATGGAGCCCTTATAACCATCGGAACAGTAAAATGTCCCATCGTCCTCATTCGGATTCTCGAAGCATGTGTCATGATTTGTTCATATGCAGGATAAATAAAACCCAGAAACTGAATTTCAATCACCGGCAAAAACCCATTTACAGCCATGCCAATCCCCGCTCCGACAAATCCCGCTTCACTTAAAGGAGTATCAATTACACGGCCTTCGCCATACTTAGCCTGAAGACCATCAGTTGCGCGAAAAACACCACCGTTCTTTCCGATATCTTCGCCCAGCAGCAAAACCTCTTCCTTTTCATTCAGCATGGTATCCAGTGCATCGGTAATAGCTTGAACCAATGTCATGGTTTTTGCTTCTACTGCCGTTTTCATTATCGGTCACCTCCCATCATCTTCAGGTACTCCTCTTTCTGCTGCCTGATTTGCCATGTCGGCTCTGCAAAGACATGGTCAAAAATAACTGCTGGATCGGCAGGAGGAAAATCCTCCATTTCAGCTATAGCCTTATCTATTTCAGCAGCAGCTTTCTCTTCAGTTGTCCGCACCCATTGCTCATCGAATCTCCCCTCATTTTTCAACCAGCGCTCCAGTCTTAAAATAGGGTCAGTCTCCTGTCTTCTATTGGTGCTTTCCGATTGATCACGGTATTTAGATGGATCATCTGCAGTGGTATGTGCCCCATATCTCCACGTAACTGCTTCGATTAGTGTCGGCCCTTCACCTTTACGAGCCCTTTCTAATGCATTTAAGGTTTCAAAATAAACCATGAAAACATCATTCCCATCTATTCTGACTCCCGGAATATCGTAAGCCAGGGCTTTCTGGGCGATTGTTTTTGTATTCATCTGCTTGTTAAATGGAACAGATATGGCGTATTGATTGTTTTGATTAAAAAAGACAACCGGAGCTTTAAAAATACTGGCGAAATTCAACCCTTCATGAAAATCCCCCTCTGAAGTCGCACCGTCTCCAAAATAAGCAATAGCGGCATTTGATGTACCTTTTTTCCTTTCAGCGAAAGCAGCTCCTGCCGCATGAGGGATTTGTGTCGCAATCGGGATGGCCGGAGGAAAAATTTTCTTTCCATCAGGCGGCACACACCCTTCATTTCTTCCGTTCCAAAACAACAGGATATTTCGCAGTGAGTGGCCAAAGGTCATAGCTGCTCCGTGATCGCGATAGGTAGGGAACATCCAATCGTTCTCCCTTAGGGCAGCTGCAGTTCCGACCTGGGAAGCCTCCTGTCCTTCATAAGGTGCATATGTGCCTATCCTGCCCTGGCGCTGGAGTGAAATAGCCTTGCGGTCAAAAATACGGATTCTTACCATATGTCTATAAAACTCTTTTACAAGTTTTTCAGTTATTTTTTCTTCATAATCGGAATTGATGATGTTTCCATTTTCGTCCATTATCCGTCTGATCGGAAAGTGATTTTCCATCTTCTCACCCTTTGGCTATTGAATTATTTTTATCACTTTTATACGGTACATACATTGTTATCCAAGCAAAAAAATTAGGTCCTTACTGACCACTTCGGGCGTTTCATATGGGAGAAAAAGCTATTTCTGCGTGTGCGCGCTTCAATGCGGCTCTCGCAGAATTGGTTGGCTGCTTCCACTGTTGTTATACCATTTGCTTCAGCATGTTCGTAGATGTTCAGAAGAGAGTTATAAATAGCTTTTGTTTTGCGGAGTACCCTTTCCTTATTAGGTGTGTATAATTCGTCTGCTACCTGGATTAATCCCCCTGCATTCACAATATAATCGGGAGCGTATAATATGCCCTTATCTTTTAGGATCTGACCATGTCGCATATCTATAAGCTGGTTATTGGCAGAACCTACGATCGCTTTTACTTTAAGCAGGCCGATTGTATCATCATTAATGACCCCGCCCATTGCACATGGAACAAAAAAGTCTGCAGGTGCCTCATATATATCATTTCCGGATAGTACCTTCACCCCGGCACCAATTTCTTTCGCTTTGCATAGGAGCTGGTCGATTGCCTGCCGGCTGATATCTGTCACATATAAATCTGCCCCTTCCTCCAGCAGTCTTTCTGCCACTTTATATCCAACTTTGCCTAGTCCCTGAATGGCATAACTTTTGCCTGAAAGGTCCTCTGCTCCTGTCAGGGCTTTACTGGTTGCCTGCAGGCCATAAATAACACCTTGTGCAGTTGGTACCGAAGAATCGCCGCTTCCTCCATAAACCTCATCAACCCCTACAATGCAATTCGTTTCCTTTAGGGCATGAACAAAATCTTCTGTAGAAGTACCCATGTCTGTTCCTGTATAGAATCTCCCGTTCAATGATTCAACAAATTGGCCAAAAGCACGGAATAGTTCGGGTGTTTTATCTTTTAATGGATCCCCGATAATTACAGCCTTCCCGCCTCCGAAGTCACAATCGGCAGCTGCACATTTATAGGTCATGCCTTTTGATAATCGGAGGACATCTTCAAGGGCATCATCGACACTGTTGTATGGAAACATACGGCAGCCTCCCAATGCCGGCCCCAATCTGGTGCTGTGGATTGCAATAATAGCCTTTAAACCGGTAGATTCATCGTTGCAGAAAACGACTTGTTCATGATCTTTAATTTTTTGAAACATATCTGTCATTTCATTCTCCCCTTTATTTATGATAGCGCTTACAATAAGATTAAATTAAAATGCCTTTTTTAGGCTCAGATGCTTCTAATCTTTTAAACTCTCTTTAACATTTCTGCAATCTTGCTTTTCTTCAGAATCACCTGTTTGACTTCACCTTTGCCTGCCAGGATTTTTCCATTATGGACGGTTACAGTTGAGTAAACTGAATTTCCATCCAGCTTGGATACGGTAGCCGTAATGATAATGGATGAGCCTTCAGGTGATGGGGATAAATGCCTGGCAGAAACAGCTCCCCCCATCCCTTCTTCTCCCTCTTCCAAGTAAGGGATAATCAGCAGGCGGGATGCCCACTCCATGTGATAGATCATCGTTACGGTTGAATAGACAGGATGAATGACCTCCCCTTCAAACTGTGCGAACATCTCAGGAGATACCACTGCATGGACAACTGCCTGATTTCCAATTTGCAGCCCAGGTTTCATTCCATCACTCCCTGTTATATATAAAAATATGTATGACGTTTATTTAACGATATGATACCATTACGTTAAATAAATAGTCAATAAATTGTAAAAACTTTAAAAATTCTTTTCATTTACACCCATAAAAAAAGGATTAACCAGCAAATTTGGCTAATCCTTTTTATTGTTCTAAGAAAGCAGAGCACGATCACTTGCCATTTTTGTTCCGCGAATCCGCTGAAATTCGTTCAGAAGCTGCTCAATTGTTAAATGCTGTTTCTGTCCATCATCTACTTCAAGAATAATCTGGCCTTTATCCATCATAATCAGCCTATTTCCTAAATCCAGCGCCTGCTGCATATTATGAGTGACCATTAAAGTAGTTAAGTTGTACTTTTTAACAATTTCTTTTGTCAGATTCGTTATAAGCTCTGCGCGAGCCGGATCAAGAGCAGCGGTATGTTCATCGAGCAAAAGAATGGATGGCTCCGTGAAGGTAGCCATTAATAATGAAAGTGCCTGCCGTTCTCCTCCTGATAATAAACCAACTTTTGCATTTAGGCGGTTTTCAAGGCCAAGATGGAGAGTTTCAAGAACTTCACGAAAATAGTCTTTGCGCTTTTTCGTAACTCCTTTTCTTAATGTTCTTGTTTTATTCCTTGAATATGCCATCGCGAGATTTTCTTCAATTGTCATGGATGGAGCCGTACCAGCCATCGGATCCTGAAAAACCCGGCCTATGAGTTTTGCCCGCTTATATTCAGACATGCCCGTGACATTTTGGCCATCAATATAAACGGAACCAACATCAGGGATCATGACACCGGAAATTATATTCATTAAAGTGGACTTCCCTGCCCCATTACTTCCGATTACGGTGACAAAGTCCCCCTCATTCAATGTGAGATTGATCGTATCCAGTGCAATCTTTTCATCTGGAGTACCTTCATTGAAGACTTTATGAATCTGATTTAATTGCAGCATCAGTCTCACCCTTTCCGCCTGATGGCAATTCACTTATGTTCAAGCTTCCTGCCAGTCTTTTGGCTTTCCGTTTCTTCTCCTTTGTGCGGTCAATAATCTTCGGCATTATTAAAGCAAGGATGACAATAGTTGCTGTAATCAGCTTCATATCACCAGGTTCCAGGAACTCCACTCTCAGCGCCATGGTCACTACGATGCGGTAGATAATCGCTCCGCCAATAACCGCCAGAGTAGTTCTGGCAATGGATTTTGTGCCAAATAACGCTTCACCTATGATGACTGAAGCCAAACCGATGATAATCATTCCGATACCCATGCCAACATCGGCGAATCCTCCTTGCTGGGCAATCAATGCTCCGGAGAAAGCAACCATTGCATTGGAAAGGCCAAGCCCCAAAATCACCATCATGTTGGTGTTGGCAGAAAGACTGCGGATCATCCTCTTGTTGTCACCTGTAGCCCTTAAAGCTAAACCAATCTCCGTCTGAAGAAACCGATCTGTCAAGAACTTTATTGCCAGTGTTACAACTAACATAAATAGGATAATGCCCCATGTTCTCGGGAGGCTGCCGCCAAGTCCCGCCATGGTTAATATACTATTGAAAAAAGAATCAATTCCTGTTTTATCCCAAAAATCCCTGACATGTGTAATAGCAGTTTCTGTGTTCAAGAGCGGAACATTCGATTTACCCATTATACGAAGGTTTATTGAATACAGAGCAATCATCATAAGGATTCCTGATAACAGCGCATTGATTTTTCCGAAAGTATGAATAATACCAGTAAGGCAGCCGGCAATAAAACCTGCAAATAAGGCAGTGATCGTAGCCAGAAAAGGATTCGCACCGCTGACAATCATGGTTGCGGCTACCGCCGCTCCAGTCACAAAACTTCCATCTACCGTTAAGTCAGGAAAGTCCAGGACCCTGAACGATAAATAAACTCCAAGTGCCATAATTGCGTAAATAATCCCTGACTCGAACGCACCGAATATGGCTGTAAACACTAAGAATCACACCCTTTATTTAATTCTTTATAGCAAAGTTGATAAAGCAGCCGGCAGGATATTGTGCTTCCAGCCGGCGGATATTCTCATTTATTCTTCATGGAACTCAGCGAAATCTGCCCATTCTTCTTTTACTTCCAGTCCTTGTGCGTCAGCTGCTTTTTTATTGATAACCAGTTTGAGGCTTCCAGGAAGCTCAACCGGAATTTCAGATGGCTTTTTATTTCCTTTTAAGATCTCAGCTGCCATTTTACCTGTCTGATAGCCAAGATCAAAATAGCTGAATCCGCTGGCTGCTATAGCACCGCGTTTCATGGAATCCAGTTCACCCACGAATAAAGGAATCTTTTTGCTGTCAGCAACAGAAATAACCGATTCAAGCGCAGACACAACCGTGTTATCTGTAGGGATATAAATGGCATCTACCCTTCCAACAAGAGAGTCGGCCGCCTGCTTAACTTCGGCAGAGGTTGAAACAGATGCTTCAACAATTTTTGCTCCTTTTGGTTCAGCAAGCTCTTTTACCTGATTAACCTGTACCTCGGAATTTTGCTCTCCAGAATTGTAAATGATGCCAATATTTTTAACTCCAGCTTCATCAATCATAAAATCAATTGTTTTTGAAGTTCCCTCCGGGTGGTTATCAGTAGTACCTGTGATATTGTCTCCGGGCTGATCAAAGGATTCGACAAGGCCGGCTCCAACAGGGTCTGTAACAGATGTGAATAGAATTGGAATGTCCTTCGTCGCATTTAGAGCACTCACGGCACTCGGAGTAGCATTTGCAAAAATCATATCCACTTTATCGCCGACAAAATTATTTGCAATCGACTGGGTATTATTCATATCAGCCTGAGCATTTTGGAAATCGAATTTTACATTATCGCCTTCTTTAAAGCCTTCATCCTCCAATGCTTTTTTAAACCCCTCTGTCGCAGCATCTAAGGATGGATGTTCAACAAATTGTGTGATGCCAATTGTGTACTGTTTCTTCTCATCACCTTCTGAAGAAGACCCGCTGGATTTTTCCTGTCCGCAGCCGCTCAAAACAAGCAGCCCTGCAGCCATAATTAAGGAAAGAGCTTTAAACGATTTTTTCATTATATGACCCCCTATTCAAATTTATTAACTATCAGCTTCCTGGTAGTTTAAACCTATTATGTATACGCTTACATCTTAAGGTGGAAATAGTACACAAAATGGTTTTTCACCATTTATATGATATTTACTTTTAATATCGTAAATACAACGTTATATTACCACCCTGAACGCTGAAGTGTCAATAATATTCTAAAAATTAAATATATTTCCATAAAAAAGCAAGCAGGAATAAAACTGCCTGCTTGCTAGTGTAAAAGTTTTTTAGCCTTATGAAGCTGAAGGTTAGCATCTTCTATCATATTATCCAAAAGCTCCTTTACGCTTGGAAGATCAGCAATCAGGCCAGCTATCTGTCCGCTGTTCATAAACCCTTCATCACCGTTCCCATTTATCGCTCCAATTTTATGATAGTCTTCTGAAGTGAGTTTATTAAACTCATCAAGACTGATGCCATGTTTTTCATAGTCCAGCAATTTTTTGGCATAACCTGTGGAAAGCAGTCTTCGTATTCTGCCAACTGAACGCCCTACAATAACGGTTTCATAATCGGATGCTTGAATAATTTTCTGTTTATACTGCGGGTGGAATGGTGCCTCCTTGGTAGCTATGAATCTAGTGCCCATTTGCACACCGCTTGCCCCCAGTGCAAGCATGGCAGCAAGCCCTTTGCCATCACCGATTCCCCCGGCAGCCACGACTGGAACTGAAACCTCGCCTGTAATCTGAGGGATCAATACGAGTGTAGTAGTTTCAAGTGAACTATTGATTCCTGCTGCCTCATACCCTTCAGCTGCAATAATATCCGCACCGGCTGCCTCTGCTTTCAGCGCCTGTCTGACCGAAGCTGCTACGGTTATGACCTTCACACCATTTTCATGCAGCTTAGGGATAAAGGGAGCCGGGTTTCCGGCCGAAAGGGAAACTGCTGGAACCTTATGTTTAATTACCAGGGACAGGATTTCCTTTACATAAGGTGAGACACTTAATGCAACGTTAACAGCAAATGGCTTATTTGTTAAACTTCTTGTTTCCTCAATTATCTTCTCAACTTCCTCAGGAGGCATTGTTCCTGCTCCGATGGTGCCCAGCCCTCCAGCTTCCGAAACTGCCGCTGTTAAAATGGCATTGCTAATATTCCCCATGCCGCCCTGAATAATTGGATATTTGATATTTAAAATGTCCGTTAATATATTCAATCAAATTCCTCCTCCGTTAAAATAATGTTATACTAATTTTAATAGTTTGACAATTAGGAACACATATACTAAACATCGAAGGATGCAATCAATGCATCAGGTAGAATACCCTTTCATTCACATCGCCGTTTTGCAGACAGGCCTCTATTCAGTCCCCTTTTCCATTTTTAGTGAAATTTTATAAAACATGATTTGCAGTGTTTGAACAAATGCATAAATAGGAAATGACCAGGCCATCTGATAGCCCTTTTCATAATGAAATATGCCGAGCTTAACAGAGAACCATTCAATCAATACAGCAACAATAGACCAGATGGTGACATACAGGATATTCATATATCCTTTTAGATTTAATTTCACATATAAATATATAAAAAAGTAACTGTATGGCCCGTACATAATATAGCTCACAAGATCAATGATTTGATAATTCGATGTATCATTTACATCATAAAAATCCCACGGCCTGATACTAATGGTATGATCGAAGAACATCCCTATAAATACGCCGATGGTGAGATGAACTGCCGTTTCCAAGCCAGATAGTTTTTTGGGCAGTTTCCATATAAGAATTAGGGATAGCAGTAAATTTGCTAATACAAACCATTCATTTGCGTCAAAAGCTCTTTCATATATCTTTTCCATAATTAGTAGGCTCCTGCTTTAGATACATTATCCCCCTGGACAATCCGAGCCCGGCAATCAAAAAAGCCGAATTTCCTATGCCTGCTTTAATTAAATTCCAGTCTAAAAAGGTAATTACTCCGGATGTGAAGCTGAAAAGATCCATACCAAGAAGACAGATTAAGAATATGGCGAATAAAGTTATCCTTTTTATGCGAGATTGAGTTTTCCAATAAATATTTATAAACATAAGAACTAGAAAGGGTCCAATAATTTCACGATGAATCAAGAACACAATAAATAAAATAGAATCTTCTGTAATATGAATCCAATTTAATTGAAGAGCAAGTATGGTTGTGTAGTTTCGGGCTGCAATTGAAATTAGCATAAGAACCAGAGAGTTTTGCAAAAAGGAAAGCTTTTTTTCTATAAAGAAAAAGAAACTTAGTGTATAAAATGCAATTACAAGTGCTGCAGGCAGAACCATAAAATCACCTTATTTTGATGGATTATCGGGATTAATAAGCTCTCATGAAGAAAAGAATCATAAAAGTAATATTGTTAAGGAATGATATATTTATTCATTAATGCGATGTTTTATTTTTGTGATTCGTATTGAAAGAGGGATTTGATGCACTTATTTTATAATTTGCTCTTTTTATTGGCGGGATTGAAATGGGGGGATTGGAGAAACTGGCGTGTATACTACCCAACCATCCTTTTTTTAATTGGAGGAGATTTGTTAAAAAACTTTCTTCTTCGCAATTACCCAATGTGGCAATATAAAGAGACTATATTTGCTGAGAATATTCTTATTGGGCACCCTGTCATTAATCTCATGATTATGGCCATCGTATATCCGGTAACAATTCTAATCTTCATCGGCCGCTATCCGTCTGGATTCTTTAAGCAGGCAGGATGGATTCTACTATGGGTGTTTCTATATACCACCATTGAATTTATCAATCTTTACTATTTGGACCTCATTGAGCATTCAAATGGCTGGTCAATCCAATGGTCGTTCTTTTTTAATCTTTTCATGTTTATTATTCTTAGAATTCATCATAAACGGCCGCTGGCAGCATTGGGAATCGGGTTCCTTTGGATTTTATTTTTATGGAAAACGTTTGAGATGCCGATAGATCTTTTACGTTAGATCTTTATATTGATACTGCGGCAGGATTTAATAGATATACTGATAAAAATAGAAATTGAGCCATCCTGCTCGTCTGCAAGATGGCTCTTTCTTATTCCACCATATAGGGATGATTTAATGCGTCATAATCGGCATCTCTGTTTTTAAGTTCATTTCCTTCCTTAAAAACACTTTCAAAAAATCTTGATGCCGGTTCTGCCAGTTCTTTATAATATTCACTGAATAAAGCAGCAGCATGGCTGCCCAGCCATTTATCTGGAAGAAGTTCTTCTGGGAGCCCCGGATCCACAAAGAGGAATTTCCGGTATTCATGCACAAGCTTTGTTCTTTCCACAAAACATTCTGCATCAGTCATATTCCCCTTCTGGATTTTATTTTTATCGATGATATATTTCTGGCTGTATTCTGAGATAAATTCCTGGTATCTATCATTTATCTCTGTCAGGTTCCAGCTTTTTTCAACTATTTCGATATTCTTATGCGGTCCTGCATACCTGGCAATAAAGAAATCAACATAGTCGGCAATTTCATATTTCTCAATCAAATCAAATACTTGTTTCTCAAGATTATTAGCAGAGATCCAGCAGCTGCTGGACATGGAGCCAAAACCGCTCCAAACAAGTTCCTTCCGCAATTCATCCCGCACATTGCGGATTTCCTCCGGAATAGTATACATGAGTATGCGCCACTTGCCATCCCACTCTTCAGGTTTTAATTTAAAAATTCGCTTAGCCGCTTCCTCAATTCTTTTCTGCCCTCTAGGCGTTAAGGAGTAATAGCTTTTATTGCCGATCTTTTCTGCGCTCACCCATCCCTGCTTATTCATTCTTGAAATCGCTGCTCTTACAGACTGATCATTATGACCAAATTCGCTTAAAAGCTTTATAAGGCTTCCAATCCAAATTTTGCTTCCATAATGTGAAATATAATCGCCATAAAGTGTGAAAATCATTGACCTTGTATTCAACTTGCTTTCATCCTCATTTCATCTTGTGGGTTGAACGGAAAAAATTCGTTATATACAATTGTACTAAAAGTAGATAGTTTTGAACAATACTTTTTCGGCATACTAAATAATTTAACTGTCTCTGCCTTCATACATCACGCCAAAGTCCTTATAAACCCTAAAAACCATAGAGTGAAAAAGCTCTATGGTCAGCGCTCAACAATTGTAGAAATCCCCTGGCCAACTCCCACACACATCGTTGCCAGGCCGTATTTTGAATTCCTGCGCTTCATTTCATGCAATAAAGTCGTCAGAATACGGGCACCGCTCGCTCCAAGCGGATGGCCCAATGCTATCGCTCCGCCATTTACATTTACCCGCTCCGAATCGGCGCCAAGTTCTTTTATGCAGGCAATGGATTGTGAAGCAAAAGCTTCATTTAACTCGATTAAGTCTATATCAGTCATCATAAGACCAGCCCTCTTCAAAGCTTTCTGGGTGGAATAAACAGGACCTGCCCCCATAATAGAAGGCTCAAGCCCTGCTGTTGCCGATACAATATAAGTTCCAAGGGGCTGTAATCCAAGTTCACTCGCTTTTTCCTCTGACATCATCAGCAATACAGACGCACCGTCGTTAACCCCTGAAGCATTGCCCGCCGTTACAGTTCCGCCTTGAAAAATCGGTTTTAAGCTTGCGAGCTTTTCAAAAGTAGTTTCCGGACGGGGATGCTCATCACGTGAAATGGTTATTTCATCCCCTTTTTTATCGATGTATGTAACTGGAATGATTTCATCGTCGAATTTGCCTTTTTCAATAGCTGCTTTTGCTCTCTTCTGGCTTTCAAAAGCAAATAGATCCTGTTCTTCACGCGATATGCCATATTTTTCTGCAACATTTTCTGCTGTCTTGGGCATGCTTTCAGCACCGTACATTTTCTCAAGCCTGCTGTTTGTAAATCTCCATCCAATGGTTGTGTCATACATCTCCATATTCCCTCTTGGAAACTCGCTGCTTGGCTTTGCCATTACAAATGGGGCACGTGTCATGCTCTCCGTTCCGCCTGCAATAAAAATATCTCCTTCTCCGGCTAAAATGGCCCGTGCAGCATAATTAACAGCATCTAAACCAGACCCGCAAAGCCGGTTAACAGTTGAAGCAGACACTTCGACAGGCAATCCGGCAAGCAAAGCTGCCATCCTGGCCACATTGCGATTATCTTCTCCTGCCTGATTGGCATTTCCCAGTATGACCTCTTCTATTTCTGCTGGATTCACGATCGGGTTTCTATCAAGCAGAGCCTTTATGACGATGGCTCCTAAATCATCCGGGCGAATATCCTTTAACACACCTTTATATCTTCCTATCGGTGTCCTGACAGCATCCACAATTACTGCTTTTCTCATTGCTTAACTTCCTCTCTGGCAGTGTAATCATAAACACCCCTGCCCGTTTTGCGCCCTAGCCTTCCTGCTTTAACATATTGTTCAAGGAGCGGTGCCGGCCGATATTTTTCACCCAGCTTGCTGTGAAGGTATTTTAAATTATTCAGGCGCGTATCAAGGCCGACAAGGTCGCCAAGTTCGAATGGCCCCATCGGATAATTTAGCCCAAGCTTAATTGCCTTATCAATTTCTTCAGGTGAGCCAAGACCTTCCTGAAGCATATAAAATGCCTCATTTCCAACGAGCGCACTGATCCTGCTTGTTACGAAGCCTGGAAATTCATTAATGACTACTGTTTCTTTCCCCATTAACTCAGCAGCACGTTTAATTGACTGTGATGTTTCTTCGCTTGTTTCAAGCCCTTTAATAATTTCAACAAGCGGCATTTTGGGGACGGGATTAAAGAAATGCATGGCAATCACTTTATCCGGACGTTTTGTAAATGATCCAATTTCGGTTGGACTCATGGTAGAGGTGTTTGTTGCAAAACAGCAGTGCTCAGGTGCGTGCTGATCAATCACCTCAAAAATATTCTTCTTAATATCCATCACTTCAGGGACAGCCTCAATAACAAGATCAGCTGCACTTACATGCTGAGCAAGACTTACAGAATAGGTAAGACGATTTTTGCCTGCTTCCATATCAACTGCTGTTATTTTATTCCTGATGAGTCCTTTTTCAAAGATGCTATCAATCTCTTTTTCCGCACGGATTAATTGTTCTTGGCTGATGTCTACAAGGGTGGTGTGAAATCCCCCTACTGCACTGACATACGCAATCCCCCGCCCCATTACGCCTGAACCGATTACGACAATATTTTTCATGGTGTAAATCCTCCTTTCAGTTTAAAAAAGACGAGCACCCAAAACGAGATGCTCGCAAGAAGAACATAAAAACGGGCAAAGAATTTAATGGATTCTAAGTCCTTTCATCCAGTAAAGTCTATTTCCCTTGAAACACAGGCTTTCGCTTTTGCATAAATGCGGCTACACCCTCTTTATGGTCAAGAGTAAGGCCGGCTAGCCGCTGACCCTGTGCATCTCTCTCCAAACATTCTTCTAAAGTGGATTCCCAGCTCGCTTTCAGGTTCTTCTTAATTATCGCAATGGCCGCTGTCGGCATGCCGGCCAGCCTTTCTGCAAAAGCTGTTATTTCATCCTTCCATTTCTCCATAGGAATTACCCTGGTAGCCAGGCCAAGCTCTTTGGCTTCCTGTGCATTAACCTTTTCACCGAGCACTGCAAGCTCCATGGCTTTCGCATGACCGATCAGTTTTGGCAGAAAGTAGAGATTCCCGGCATCAGGCACCAGCCCAACATGGATAAAAGCTTCTAAAAAGCTGGCTTTATCAGAAAGAAGCCTGAAATCGCATGCTAATGCGAGACTCATGCCTGCCCCTGCTGCCACCCCATTGACTGCAGCGATAACCGGTTTTTTACATTTATGAAGCTCCATTATCATTGGATTATAGAACCGGCGGAGTACCTCGCCATGATCCATATCCTCATTTACACCCTGAAGGTCCTGGCCAGAGCAAAATGCACGTCCTTCGCCTGTGATAACAAGGCATCTGACTTCTTTATCCCGGCTTGCCTGTTTTATGGACTGCTGAACCTCTTTATTAAGCTGTTCTGTGAATGCATTCAGTTTATCCGGCCGGTTTAATGAAATCCAAGCAACACCGTTTGCGACCTCATATTTCACCGTTTCAAACATTTGCTATGTACACCTCCTCTACTTTCCTTTGAATTGCGGCTTGCGTTTTTCAATAAAGGAATTCATTCCTTCTTTTTGATCTTCTGTCGAAAATAATAAATAAAAATTCTTCCGTTCAAATTCCATTCCCTCATTTAAAGAAGTATCTACAGCTTTAAGAACTGCTTCCTTTATGAGGCGTATGGCAATTGGCGCCTGATTGGCAATTTGTTCAGCCGCCTTCATCGTTTCTTCCAAAAGAAGCTCCTCTGATATAAGCTGGTTGACGATGCCATGTTGAAGCGCTTCTTTGGCGGTGATTCTTTTACCGGTAAAAAGCCATTCCATTGCTTTCGTTTTTCCGACAAGCTTAGTAAGCCTCTGCGTTCCGCCTGCACCTGGCATTACTCCCAGGTTTACCTCAGGAAAGCCAAATTCCGCGTTATCAGCGGCATAAAGCAAATCACAGCATAAAGCAAGCTCAAAGCCCCCGCCAAGGGCAAAACCATGAACCGCCCCGATAATCGGTTTCTTGATCATGGCAAGGCGATCCCAATCCTTAAATTGATTGCGAAGCTCAAAATCTATTGCCTGGTCGTTTGCCATCTCATCAATATCTGCTCCGGCTGCAAAGGCTCTGCCATTGCCGCTTAATACGATAGCCTTTATGCTGCTGTCAGCCTCAAACCCTTCCATCGCATCCAGAATCTCTGAAACCATAGGGCGGTTGATTGCATTTAAGACTTTTGGCCGGTTTAATGCAATTAAACCAAGCTTCCCAAGCTGTGAAACTTCAATAGCTTCATAGCTTTTACTCATTTTGCTTCCTCACCAATCATAAGACTGATAATATCACCTGCAAATTTCATGGCGTCTTTTCCTGATGCCTTGCCTTCATCTGTTCTCATAGCCTCCTGTAAAGCTTCATGGCTGTCGTAGTACATTTCGCACATCAAATAGTACTTCCCTTCGCCCCCCATAGGGCTGCCGACAATTTTTGTAACCTCCATTTTGCGGAGACCCGGAATTTTGGCTGTAAGCGGCGCGTGCGTATTAAAATAATGGTCATCAAATGCCTCCTTATTTTCAGGGTGCTTATAAAGAGCGATTAATTTTACCATTTGCCATCTTCCTTTCATGTTTAGTGGATTTGATTCATTTAATAGTATTCCTGGAGCCGGATTCATATGTTATTTGTGCTGTCTCCAGGAATTTATCATTGAAGGATTAACAGTTTACAAGCATCTTAAAAATAGCATTAGACAAAAATTTGACCTGCTTTCATAACAGTCCTTATAGCTACATCATCGTTGATACAGGCTTCATAGCTTCAAAGGGGTTTTTGCAGGATTTGCAGTATAAAATACTGCGGCAGGCTGTAGGGCCAAAAAGGTTTTCCATCGTCGTATATGTGGACCCGCAAAAAGGACAATCCACATGCCATTCGCCTGTTTCACTTATTAATTTTGGAGGCGGCGCAATCCCAAATTCTTTTAGCTTTATCCTTCCTGTTTCTGTTACCCGGTCAGACGCCCAGGGCGGATGATAGATAAACTGGACATCTATTTTTTCAAAAATCCCTGCCTTGCCTATCTCGGTTTCAACGTTTTTTCGAATGATATCCAGTGCCGGGCATCCCATAAAAGTAGGCAGGAGTTTAACCAATACTGAATTGCCCTCCACCTCAATTTGCTCCAGCATTCCTAAATCAACAATAGAAATGGTATCTATTTCAGGGTCTTTAACATTATGAAGCGCTTCTAACGCGGTTTTTATCAACATTTGATCCTGCTCCATTTACATCACCCTTAAAAAATACTACCAGCTTGCAGCTGGATTTATGTTATACACCTCGCTCAAAGTGGTTAAAGCCGCCTCAAGGTCGGCAGTATGCTCTCCTATGCGGCCATTTCCATTTTTCATTGCAAGGTCTGCTTCTGAGACTGCCAGATTGATAGATTCAAAAACAGGCTTCATGTTAAGCAGCCAGCGCTGCTTTAATATTTCTTCCTTATCAATGAGACCATGTTCCGCCATATCTTTTGCCAGCGCTCCCAATGTTAGGACTCCTTCAAAATCAGCTAAAACCTTCCCAGTGGCTGCTTCCATCCTCGTTCTGGCTTCCCCGCCAGCCTGCATCAGCTGGATAAACCATGTTTTCCAGTGAAGGAGATGATAATACAGCTCCATATTAACCTTTAATGCCACCTCGGCTAAAGGCCGATAGGAAGAATTTTTAAGTGAGTCCAATCTGATTTTTTTCGCTTGGATATAAAAATAATTTCTTACTACAGCGAATGCCCAGTCATATTGTGCTGAAGACAAGTAATGACCTGGTCCATTGACCACCTCCAAAAGGACAGCATTTTTCCTTTCAGAAGCTCCTCTTGCATGTGCAAGTCTGTCTACATTGCCTTCTCCGAGATCCTCCAGCAGCTGATAAAACATGGCCGCATGGCCCATGGTATCCTGGCTGATGGATGAAAAGGCGACATCCTCCTCTATATGAGGTGCCAGGCCAAGCCACTCTGAACCCCGGTAGGCAAGTATGAAGTCATCGTCAGCAAGCTGATATAATAATGATGTCAGTGCCGGCTTAATCCTGGCATCGATTGGCATTTTACTAACTGGCTCAGTCACCTTTCTTCATCCCTCCCCATGACAGAATTTCCTTTTCATCAAGCATTTCCTGCTCGTATTGGCGCCACTTTTTCTTCAAATATCCGTATCCTTTTGTCGTGCGGTAATCTTTGTTGTCCAGACGCTGAAGTGATTGCTTTTCTTCCGGTGTCAGCTTCCGGATATCAGAGCGTTTGACGACCCAGATATCAGCAACCGGTTCTCTCCTCATAAAATTTTCCTGTGCCATGACCAGTGCAAGCTCTCGATTTGGCGCCAGCAGGGAAAATTGATATTGCAGAGGCGAGGTATCGGTTCTTTGACTAAAGACTTCGAATTCCTGATAAAATCCTTCGTTTCCCAAAGGGATCCCCCCCATCTGAACAGTTTAGTTTGCAGGATTGAGAGCTTCACGCACCCATTTGTTAGTCTCATAAGCTGTACGGCGGAGTCCGAGTCGCTCCTGAGATTTTGGACCATTATTTTTAATAATGTCCTTGAACTTATTCCAGTCAGGCTGTCTATAAATCCAATGCTCCTGATCCTTGTCAAAATGCATTGTCTCATCCGGCAGTTTGAGGCCAAGCGAGAGAACGCGGGGAATATACTTTGTAAAAAAGTCCTGCCTTAAGTCTTCGTTCGTCTTTGTCCGGATTCTGTATTTTATCGTTATATCCTGTTTGGAAGTGCCGGTAGTAGAGGCATCACCGGGGCCAAAGAACATTAACAGCGCTTCCCACCAGCGGTTAACCGCATCCTGTACCATCGCTTTCTGCTCCTCGGTTCCTTCAGCCAGCGCCATGATGATTGCTTCACCATGCTGGGCATGAAAAACTTCTTCCGCGCAAATCCTTTTAAGTGCTCTTGCATAGGGTCCATATGAAGCATTTAGCATATTGGTCTGGGTAATGATAGCAGCACCGTCAACCAGCCAGCCGATCAGCCCGGCATCCCCCCATGTTGGAGCCTCCATATGAAAAACATTGTGGAATTTCAGTTTTCCGCTGAATAAATCCTGCATAATATCTTCGCGGGTTTTCCCGAGAGGCTTCATTAAATCCTCTGCAACACGAAGCAGCAGCTGTCCATGTCCCATCTCATCCTGCACCTTTGCCATAATTCCCAGCTTTCGTTTTAATGTAGGGGCTTTTGGCACCCACTCCTTTTCAGGAAGTGCTCCCATAATCTCACTGATTCCATGCATCGAAATCAATTTGATTAATGTTATTCTGTAATCTTCCGGCATCCAATCATCCGCTTCAATTTTTTCTCCTGTATTTATGCGTTTCATGAACTGCTCGTATTTTTGTTCTTCCGTCATCTCTTCAAAGAAAAGAGCTTCTGACACGTGATTCACCCCTATCGAGTTAAAAAATCATTCATTCAGGTTACTGCTTTTTTCACTGCCGTATTTACAATCCTGACAGCTTTCCCTTCCGATCTTGGCAGCATTTTCGGCGGATGGAGAACAAGGCCAATGTTAATAAAGCAATTTTGCTTCACTGCTTCCTTGATCTTCTTTTGTACATGCTCTGCTTCTCCCATATCTCTATAAAACTCCTCGCTCCATTCAGCATGAAGCTCTAAAACTTTTAAACTTCCCTTGTTATACACTTGGATATAGTAGTGGGGAGAAAGCTCAGGCATCTGAAGAATGCACCGTTCGATTTCGGATGGAAAGACGTTTACACCATTTACATTAAGCATATCGTCTAAACGGCCTTTCACACGGCTCATGCGAATCGTAGTTCTCCCGCAAATACACTTCTCTTTAGAAAGGGAGGCGATATCACCCGTCCGGTAGCGGATCACCGGAAAAGCTTCCTTCGTTAAACTTGTAAAAACAAGCTCACCTTCCTCCCCGTATGGAAGCGGTATCATTTTTATCGGATCGATGACCTCTGCATAAAAATGATCCTCAGCAATGTGCAGCCCGTCCTGAGATTCATGGCATTCCATAGCTACTCCCGGTCCCAGAACTTCACTCAGTCCATAAATATCGCATGCTTTAATCCCAAGCTTAGCTTCCAGTGTTTTCCTCATTTCTTCAGACCAGGGCTCTGCACCCAAAATCCCAAACTTTAATGATGTATCCGCCGGGTCTATTCCCCTCTCTTCCATCTTCTCTGCTAAATGGAGAATGTAGGAAGGAGTTCCGCAAATAACTTCTGGCTTAAAGTCTTGAATCAGCATAATTTGTCTGTCAGTATTTCCTCCGGAAACAGGTACTGTAGCCATGCCAAGCTGTTCACTGCCATAATGCAGTCCCAATCCACCTGTAAAGAGACCATATCCGTAAGCATTATGCAATGTCTGGCCAGGTTTGCCTCCTCCGATTGAGATTGCCCTGGCTATCAGATTGCTCCACATTTTGATGTCATTTCGTGTGTAGCCCACTACAGTCGGTTTTCCGCTCGTTCCGGAAGAAGCGTGCAGACGGACAATTTCTTTTTTATCCACAGCAAAAAGCCCGAATGGGTAATGTTCCCGCAAATCTGCTTTAACAGTAAAGGGCAGCTTTTGAATATCATCCAGGCTGTTAACAACTTCAGGTGCAAAATTACTTTCCAAAAACTTTTTCCGATAAAAAGGCACATGATTAAATACTCTTTCCACTGTCTGCTTGAGCCGGTTCAACTGTAATTCTTCTATAAAATCACGGCTTTCCGTTTCAATATCATGCAGAATCAAGACATGACCTCCCAGATTTTCATCATATTGAGATAATAATTCTATATAACGTTAAAATATCGTTAGATGAAATAAGTGTTATATGTTTAACACAAAGATACCGTGTAAACAGGAAAAAGTCAACTTATTTTCTGAAAATTTACTCATTTGTTTGGAAAATAATAAAAAGACCTAGCCCGAGGGCTAGGTTAACTTTCTTAGGACCATTCTTTTAATTTATTCATAATGCTATTTTTCCATTTAGATATTAAAGGCTTCTCGCCTTTTGCTGTTTTTTGCTTCTGCCATTCATGATAGCTTGCTGCAGAAATGAGAATAGAGCCTGCAATTAAAAGATACGCCCACCAAGGAAGATTTCCCCAATAAGGTCTTGTTTGTAGCAGCACATTCAGGAGCAGTACCCCGGAGCCAACAAAGAAGTAGGATTTTATTCTCCAGAAGGTTCCAGAAAGCATCGAAATCAGGGAGAGCGTGCCAACTATGAGCGCATCATAAACCGTATTGCTTGCAAGGCCATCCTGTACAAGCAGCAGGGAAACCGTTATTAGGACTGCCCACTGAATTTTGTTTGTTTGTGCTGCGTATTGCCCTTTCAGCACTTTTCGGACAAAAATAATCAGGATGATCCATGGAAGCACGTATGCCTCCCTTATGAAAAGGTCAGACAGCTCAATATTCTTTAATAAACTATAATAAGGCTCGAGCAATACTGCTCCCGACAGCAATCCAGGCAGCCATAAGTATTTTGATGCCATTCTGCCCCTCTGTAAAAATAAAAGTGTGCTGATCAGGAGTCCAGGGAGAACTTCCGCCCATAGGGAAACTGCCGGAAAAAGATAGGCGGCAAGGAAAAATAACAGCGAGATTATAGTGTAGCTATCAGCTTTTTTATTCATTAAAATTTTGGCATATACCATTTTGCCGATTATTGCCGATGCCAGGCCGAAACCAGCCACAACCAGAATTTTCATATCTGGAGCGATTCCGTTTATGAACAGGAATTTGAGTACTGCCGCATATAGTAATACCAATGGAACAGCAGCCAATATATCAAGTTTAGTTCTATGCAAATATACGATCAATCCTGCAGAATAGATAATAGAAACGAAAAACGGCACATAACCAAAGGGATATGAAGTTAAAAATGCCAGGATCCCAATCACAGACCAGGGTATGAGAAAGTAAACACTTCTCATTTTATCTTGAGTTTTTCCGGTTAGCCAGAATAAGAATACGGCACAGCTGACTAAAAGAACGGCATACTCACTGACGTTCTCTTCCAATATATGATCCATTCCCGTCAAGATTACCATGAATAAAGTTAAGAATGAGCTGTAAAGGAATATCTTTACCTTCCACTCTTTAACAGATAACCTGAAACTGACCCAATAGACCGCAAGGGTGACCAGGAAGGGCCAAATACTATTTTCCCTATAGATAAAAAATGTCAGGATCATGGCAAACGGCATGTAAATATGGCCAATCCAGCTGAACCCTCTGGCTAGGACAAGGTCCTTATTAGAAATATAGAAAGCCGCACAAAGCAGGATCCATGCCCCCAGCGGAAATTGCACCCAATTAAAAAATGTAAAGTTAAATGGCAAACCAATCAAGATCATAAAATAAGCAAAAAGTGAAATCGCTCCAGATACAAACGGAATCCAGCTTTGTTTATGGAATCGATACAAGGCAAGATACATAATAATGCCCCCAATAAATACTGCCGGTCTCATCCAGACTTCATTGATTGACAAAGCAGCTGCTGTAAATAGTGAGATTGTATAAAATCCCAATGAGATTAAAAACACGTTTCCGGCTTGATTTTTGTGCCCTTTCTTAGACAGAACGCCATAAAGTATAAGCAGGGCAATACTTGCCATCATGGTATTCATGGCCATACCTAACTGATTCTGATAAAAGCTTGAGCAGCTTCGCAGATGTTCACCATAAAACATAAAGGCAAACCCGATTGACAAAGGGATGGCCCAGGGAATCGCTTCTAAATAAAATATCCTATTTTCAGCCTTATTCATGAGGTACATGACAAAGCTAAAGATTAATAGCATGGAGCCAGCAGCAAGCCAATCAAGAAATCCTGCTGCAGTCACAACTGAAAATAACATAATACTAACAGCCACATCCCGTGAGCTTGATTCCACCACTTTTAAGAGCGGGTACTTTAGCAAATACCCGAGACTTATAAAAAGCACAAAGCCAATAAAGAAAACAGGGAAAGATAGATTATTGAACGGGGCGGCTTTATCCAGCATTAATACTGTTTCAAATAGAGCAGAGGCTAAAAACACGGGTGCCAGGTAAGCAAATAGCCCGTTTCCCATAACATTTGCCAAATATATAAACTGCACGGCAAGAATAATGTAAGCCAGCAGCAGTGCTGCAGAGGGTTCGCCGGCCATTAACAGGATACCTTCAACTGAAATATAGAGAAAAGCAAGTATGGAAACCGCTGCACTGGTCAGTCTAAATACCTTATCCCAGGAATAGTGCTTATCCATAACTCTAGGAACAAACAGAAAACCAATCCCTACAAGTGCAAATAAAACAGGTCCTGCCGAATTTAAAATTGTATTTTCAATCAGCTGATAGGCACCATAGACAATCAGTAAACTGAAAACGAAATGAAACTCCTTCCTGCCTGTTACATACACCATTGATAAGTAAACGGCTGCCGTTATCATAATATTCACACTATATAAAACGTGGCTATTAAAAAATAAAAGCATTAATAATGTAGAGATCACTAAATTGATTTGAGCAAAGTAAATCAATTCTCCCGAAAACAGTTTAAGGGAAGCCTGTTTTTTCAGGCGGTGATAAGCTGCTGACAGCAGAGCATTGAAAATCATCAATCCAAGAAAGAAACTGTCATTTTCAAGCTTCAATGCTGCCAGGGTATAACCAGCCCCGGCAGACAGGGCAATATAAGCAAACCATACAAAAAGACGTGAACCCAGCTTCTGTGCAAATATACTGTATACTGGAACGACCAGTAAACTGCCAGCCGCTCCGAGTATATAGCGTCCTTCCCCATAAAAGGAAAAATAAGGGCCGAGCAATTCAAACCAGCCGATAGACAAAATAAATATAGGCAAAAATAAACTCCCAAGAACTATGAAAGCAAACGATGTTCTTTCAATTTTTAATACTTTTCCGGAAACAAAAGCAAAACAATAGAAAAGAAGCGAAACCACTGCAATGGATGCACTTTTCATAAAATTAGACATGGTATCCCAGTTACTCGTGGCAACAAATAACCCGCCGATAAGGAGCAGGATGACTCCAACATTCAGCAGCCAGGAAATGTTTCTTTCACGGACTTCTTCCAGAGATAATTTCTTTTTCGCAGGTTTTTTTGCCTGTTGAACTGGCATTTGCCTGATTTCTTCTGCAGCTTTTGCTGCCTTAACCTGCACTTGCTTCAGCTCTTCCAGGTCCTGATAGTACAGTTGGTGGGCGCTCAAGGTGATTTCATAATGTTCTGCTGAAATATAGTCTTTCTCTTTCAACTTCGTGAGTTCAAATTGAAATATATTTTGATGATATTTTTCTGTTTCGGGGTTCAAGGGATTCACCTCATTTATATATTCACTTGGTTCGATTAGTGTAATTTTACACATTTTGAAATAATTAATCAATACCTGATTTGGCATTTTTTACTTCACATGTATGGTATATAATAATTATTTAATTAGAGGAAAAAATGGATTAATAAGGAATTATCCACGCTCTTTTTAACCGAATCTTCTCAGCTTAATATTTTATCCCTTGATAAATCAGCATTTCCCCACTCTCTTTCTGCTGCAAAAAAATCCAAATATTATATCTAATAAATTTTCAAATAACAATTCTATCCGAAAAATATTTTTTCCATTATATTATTCTAGAATTTATTATCTTATATGGAGGAAATATCATTGAGAAGACTAAGTATTGTTATTGCATCCATCCTATTGTTGAGCTTGTTTCCGGCTGTCAGCCTTGCAGCACCAAGCGATGATGAAGTGGCTGAACTCCTGAAGGAAACAAATTGGTCTGAAGAAGGATTAAATGACCATCTGGAATATTTTTGGGATATGAATATCGAAGATTTCGATACAATGGAGGAATTGATTGAATATCTGGGTGAGCCTATTACTGAAGAAAACCTGCAGCAGCTATTAGCTGACTATGATTTTGAAAATGAGGAAGAGTTAATTGCACTGCTTGCGGAGAATGGAGAAATGGAAACGACTGACGATGTTCGGGATGTTTTCCGATATATTGATGCTTTAGATTCTACCGTTTCTTTTTTAACCTATACAGGCACTGAAATTAACGATGAAACACTTCAGCAGCTATTAAATGATTATGGACTTACAAAAGAGGAGCTCATCTCCCTGCTTGAGGAAAACGATGACTCCCTTGAAAACTATGAATATATTGAGGACCTTGATATCATGGTTTCCATTTATCTGGGTGGAGATGAATTGCCTGGTGAAGACGAAATAAACCAAATATTCGCAGATATAGATCTGACAGATGAAGAACTTGAAGCATTATTTGCACATTTTATGACTTTGGATTTCGAGAATCCCGAATTGCTTGATAAAATGATGGACCTTGAAAGCCGTTTAATGGCCTTTGGTGAGTTTGACAGTGCCGGGGATTTAACAGAAGCAGAAATAGCTGAACTTATCAGCATTATGCAGGAAATGATGGATCTGTTCCAGCTTGATGCCGAGTTTTATCTTGTAAAAGATGGCGAAAAAATCCATTTAACAACAGATGAAATGGTGGCTTTGGAAGAGACAAATGGCTATGACCTGCTTATTGAACTTTATAATACTCAAGGCAAGTTCCTGGCAGATATGATTATTACAGCAGAGATGTTCAGTTCAGAGCTCATTGAAGACACAGTGACAGATTTGAATCAGGCGGAAACTGTAATCAAAAAACAGGAGCCTGCTAAAGTGAAACCAGATTCCAAACACGCAAAAACTGTAAAAGGCGGAAAACTGCCAAACACAGCAGGCAATTATATTGAAGGAGTATTTGCAGGCATTGGTCTGATCCTTTTAGGATTTGCCATTTTACACAGGCGGAAAGTGAAAGCTGCGTGAAAAGGAAACTCACATTAAAAGGAGCAATTGGACTAACTTTTATTTTGGGCGGAATTTGGATTGCAGCTTCAAATCTCTTGCCATATTTGCATAGTCAAAAAACTTCAGCCCATATAGACCCGTCCAGCACTGGTAGTACAGATGTAAAGACTGAACAAAAAAAGGAACAGCATAGCCTATATACTGTCCGTCCTAAAAAGGGAGAAGAAATGGGCGTTCTATCAATACCTAATATATCGGCCCATCTTCCAATCTTCCATGGTACGGATGAAGATGAGTTAGAAAAGGGAGTTGGCCATTATGCAGGCAGCGTCCTTCCAGGAGAAGAAGACAATTCAGTCCTTTCCGGCCACCGGGATACGGTCTTTCGCAAACTTGGAGAAGTAAAGATTGGCGATTTCCTTGTCGTGAACACTTCTGCTGGAGAATTCACCTATAAAGTTCGTAAAATAAGAATCGTCGATGCAGACGACAGAACCGTAATTGTACCTAAGCAAAGAGCAACCCTTACTGTCACAACCTGCTATCCTTTTGACTTTATTGGCGATGCACCGCAGAGGTATATCCTTGTTGGAGATCTTGTAAGAAAATAAAAACCCGCTAACCAGCGGGTTTTAGAGGGAGGCCATTTTTGGCCTTCCTTTTATTCTGTAATTGTGACTAACTTTACATCTGCAAAATCAAATCGATGATAGTGACCTTCAGAGCATGTTAGTTCTACAAATCCTTCCAGGTCTTTAATGCTTCCAATTACTTCAGATTTATTCTCTGCTTCAACTTCTTCTGTTACGGTAACACCTTTTTCAAAAGTATAAATAACCTTAAACGTATTCATGTGTGCTAAACTCTCCTTTCACCATTCATGTTCCCGTGCATACAAAGTTTAAACGCAGAAATTTATATTGCAGTTATTTTCCATTTAGTCAATATATCTTAAGACGAAAGTTAAGGCCAATGATTACATTTTGCGAGGAGGTAGCACTTGATAGCAAAATGCTATTCGACAGATATCGGCTGATATCACCATAAAGCCACATTTATTTCAGCGGTTTTTCAAATGAGAGTAAATTCAATTTGAATATCTAAAATTCCTTTTCTTCCAAATGATAAATCTGGTAACATAAATAGTTTACATAATAAAATTATTTTACAAAAAAAGAGTCCATCAATTAAGTGGACTCCTTTTCTCAGTTATTCACCCAGGTCTGCATTGTGATAAACACGCTGGACATCTTCCAGGTCTTCAAGGGCGTCAATCAGCTTTTCAAATTGCGCCTGTGCATCAGCATCAAGGGTGACTTCATTTTGTGGGAGCATTGTTAATTCAGCAACAGCAAACTCATTGATGCCCGCTGACTTGAATGCTTCCTGAACTGCATGAAACTGATCAGGTTCTGCATATACGATTACCGTATCATCTTCTTCCAGGATATCACGTGCATCTACGTCTGCTTCCATCAGGATTTCCAGCACTTCTTCCTCCGATTTGCCTTCAATGCCGATCACAGCGGTTGAGTCGAACATATAGGAAACAGATCCGCTCACACCCATATTCCCGCCATTTTTACCGAATGCAGCACGTACATTTGAGGCTGTGCGATTTACGTTATTAGTTAATGCATCGACTATAATCATGGATCCGCTAGGCCCGAATCCTTCGTAGCGAAGCTCATCATAGTTTTCTTCCGCTCCGCCTTTTGCTTTTTCAATTGCACGATCAATGATATTTCTTGGCACATTATATGTTTTTGCGCGTTCGAGCACAAATTTTAAAGCCTGATTTGCTTCAGGATCAGGCTCACCTTGCTTGGCAACCACGTATATTTCAAGTGCAAACTTGGAATATACACGGCTCGTATTTGCATCTTTGGATGCTTTCTTTTCTTTAATATTGTTCCATTTACGGCCCATATGTCCCACTCTCTTTCAACTTTGGATCTATGAAATTTATGATTAGAAATAGAGTCTTCTTTCTTTGGAAGAACTCTCACCTGATTATTATACATTAAAACACCTGATTTTTTCGAGTATTGTTTCATAAGAAGATGCATGGGATTGGCCTGGGTATTGATAATTTAAAAGAGACACAAATGTGCCTCTAATTAGCTTAATAGGATTTTTTCCAGCACCTTCTGCACCTGATACCCTTCTTTAAAGGAAACCAATAATGCACGTTCTCCTCTTATTGCTTTGAAGAGTTCTGAAGGCAGACTGTATACCGGCTCATCAAGCGTTAAAATTTCTCCGCTGTTTTCTGACGTACTCTGTACAAGAACACTCCAATTCTGCATATCTAAAGTACCCTTATCACCAAAAACTTTAAAAGACAGATGTTCTTTTTGCCCAATTCCCGCAATTCCGTTAAATAGAACAGGAATACCGCCAGGAAGCTTTAATGATGTGGTAAAGCTGGTTTCACATATACGTTCATCATCCGGGTATTCCACAAAAGATCGGACATGGAGCAGCTCTCCGAAGGTATCCTGAATCATATGAATAAAGTGAGGAGATACTTCCCGGATAAAGCCCCCTTGCTCCCTGCTGGAAATCCAATCGTTCTTTTGCCATTCACGCGGCCAGTGTGTAAATTGCAGGTGCAGTTCTACCTTCTTAATCTCACCCAGTTCACCATTCTGTATCTTTTCCCTAAACACTTTAAAGGACGGGCTGTATGCCATCGGAAAATTCATGGCATGGATGATTCCTGCATTTTCGGCAGCTTCATACATATCCTTCGCCTCTTCAATGGAATTGGCCAGAGGTTTTTCACAAAGAAGATGCTTGCCGCTCTTTATAATATCCATGCTAATTGAATAATGAAATTTTGGCGGAACACCTAAATAGATGATTTTGATGGTTTCATCCTGAAGCAGTTCCAAATGATTGGTATGTAATGCTGCATCTGTCAGCACAGCCTTAAATTTATCTAAGCGTTCGGCATTTCGATCACAAAGCGCTGCAATCTCAAACTCCTCATGCTGCCGAAATTGACGCAGTATCCTTTCCCCTACAGCACCCATTCCTATTAATCCAACTTTAATTTTTTCCTTCAACACACTTCACCTGCTTGTTAAAATTCATAGTTCCCCATTGAATTATACAGTTTATTAAAAAAATTCTAAAGATGCAATTTCTCTATTAAGTTAATAAACAAAAATATACTGGCCAATAATTGGATAGAAAAACAAAGAATGGGGACATTAAACATAATTAACTAATTAGGAGGTGTCATCATTGAACCTTGATAAGGATATGCAATTTGAAATCAAAAGTACTTTCGCGCCGAATCTTTACCGTTCCGAAACTCTTAGAATTCTGGAGGTGACTCCAAACAGTGTTGTCATCCAGATGGACAGATCAAATGGACGCGGGGTTTTCCCGGCCGATAATTTTCATTATTGGATTAAAAGAGGTTCCCTTATTAAATTGAATGACCATCATAAAAGAACATCATAGAACACTGGCAGAGTATGCCAGTGTTCTTTTATTTTATTAAATGGTCTTTACAAGGTAGAAGCCGGCTCTGTATCTGGAGCCGGCCCTTATGTCATCGTTCGCAAGCAAAGTTGTCCTTGTCTCTATCATGTTTTGAGTCATAGGCAGGATGTGTAGACGGCACACCATTTGGATAAACCTTTCTTAACTCTGTACAGTTTTGGTAGGACTCAGTGCTGCCTTCTGCGGATGACGAATTGGCGGCTGTACCACTGCTGTCATTCGACCCGCTGCCGCCGGCATTTCCTGAACCTGAAGAGGAACCGCTTGCTGCTGCAGAATCCAGGTCTCCTTTAGTTGTTCCCTCATCCCCGAGAGCCCATAATCCTTTAGTGGCTTCTCTTGCTTCCCTTCCGAATTTTCTGAAGTAGTCACTGTATTTCACATCCGGATTGTAGGTGGATGGCTCGGCATAACCATTCAGAACCAAATGGGCATTGAACATTTTTTCACGTATTTCATTTTCGTCCATATCATCAGTGGGGATGTCTACCCAAATGATTCTCAGCAGGCGGCCATACCGGTCTGTGTCTGAGACATCCTTTTGCATCCAGATTTTCTTGCCAGTCAGCTCAGATGCGGTAAATTGACTTGCTTCTATTCCGTATTCTTCTACTCTTGTTGTTGATTCGGGAGTGTTCACTCCAATCAGGCGGACCTTCCTCCCGTCTGATGTTTCTATTGTGTCACCATCTACTACTCTGCCGACAGTAACTAGTTCGAGGCCTAAGCTCTCTGCAGCCTGATTTTGATCCTGTACCTGTTTTTGCTTTTCAGCCTCTTCTTGTTTCTGTTTTTCTTCCTGTTCTTCTTCCAGCCTTTCCTGTTCCTCTGCCTGCATCTTGGCTTCCTCTTCTTTAGCCTTCTCTTCAGCAAGCTTCTCTTCTTCAGCCTTCTTATCTGCTTCATCCTGATCTGTCATTATTTGTTCTTTCTCAGGCTCACTTCCTGTTTCTGTTGCATTAGAATCTGCAGTTGCTAAAAAAATGGATAAAACAAAGCCAGCAGCCATAATCCAGCCAGATTTTTTAAAATTTATCTTATATTTCCGGTACTGATTATTCAAATATAATCCAATTAAAAAGACAGCTAACCCAATAAGTGCGGCAGGAACTGCAATTCCCAGTAACAACATAAACACAATAACAATAGTGATAATAGCCCCTCTTATAACTTTCAAACTCTTTTTTCTCTCCTCTTTTTACATTTATCCTAAATAAGCATAACTTTTTTCTATACAGATATAAACACCAATTCACTAAAGAACTGGTGTTAAACATAAGCTCTTTTCTCAAATTTTGTTTGCTTATGAACCCGGCCGTTGATTTCCGCTGCGGGCACTTGCTTTCCGCGGGGAGGAATGAGAGCCTCCTCGGCTATGCCTGTGGGGTCTCTCACTCCCTCTCCTCCCGCA
>NZ_CAXQGS010000050.1:0-11577 GCF_964223445.1 Cytobacillus sp. | reverse complement strand
TCGTCTACACTCTTTCCCTACACGACGCTCTTCCGATCTGTTATCCTTTTTAGGAATAAACCGATCAATTAGTGCAATGAGGACTATCCCCCCAAAAAAACCTCCAACAGTTGCCCAGTTGCCGTTTACTTGACCTAATGCTCCTACAAGTGCATCTTTTGCTTTTACAAAGATTTCAATCATAGAGACATAAATCATTACACCTGCGGAAAACCCAAGTGCCAATGATAAAAACTTCGTATTCGTTCTAGAAGTAAAAAAAGCCATTAAACTGCCAATACCTGTCGCTAAGCCGGCAAACAATGTGAGACCTAATGCAAATAAAACTTCCTGCGACATTTCACTCTCTCCTTTTTCACTGTTGCCAAAAAGTTTCTCCAGGGCAACTTTTGCCTTAAAAAAATATATATCCAAGATTACTAAAAGTATATGCGCCTATCTTAAAAAGTTTACTTTGGTAAACATTTTATCTCCAACGCAAACCAAAAGCAATAAAAATAACTCTGCAATTCATTTTTCTTCAATATTATAAGAATGATGGAGAAAAATGTGCATTAAAAATAGCAAAAAACCTCCGCCATTTACCACAGCGAAGGATCAATCCCAGACACGCTTTAATTTGAAAAATTCCTGAAAGTACCCCCATACCGATATGGGCGACATAATCATCTGATAGAAAAGGATAAATGTAAAAAACCCTATTACATTTTTTCTAACCTTCAGATTCAGATTATTAAAAACATAATGCTTTTGATACATATATAAAATACCGTAACTTAAAATGGTAAGCGGCAAGACAAATAATGTCATCGGGCCAACTATCCAGAAATAACCGAAGAATGCCAGAATCAATCCAGGGATCCAGAAGAAAGTATACACCATGTCCAGATATGGCATAACCAGATTAACGCCTGTTAAGTATTTTGTGTAAATTTGGGGCTGATTCCATGGTTTAATTTCATTCAAGCCCTCAATCATTCCCCTTGCCCACCTGGACCTTTGCTTTGCAAAGTGTGCTAGATTGGAAGGAACATCAGTAAATGCTGCAGCCAGCGGCTCAAAATACACTTTCCATTCCTTCTGAAGAAGTCTCCATGTCAATACAATATCTTCGCCAATTGCATCGGGCCAGCCATTTACCTGGCGGACAGAATCTGTTTTGTACAAACTGAATGCCCCCTGAGCAACCAGCGTTCCCTGATATAACCCCTGCAGCCTTTTTATTGAGGCAATACCCAGGTAATAGTCCCACTCCTGTATTTTAGTCAATATGTTTTCTCGGCTATTGCGCACAAGCATGGAGCCCGCTACGGCACACACTTCTTCAGGACTGCTTTCCATGCGTGCTACTAAAAAGCGGACAGCTGAAGGATGAAGCAGGGTATCGGCATCAAGCGTGATAACATACTCTGTTGTCACATGCTGCAGCCCTTTGTTTAATGCATGGAATTTTCCCGGCTTGGATTCCTTCAAAACTTTGATTTCAAGGTTAAGCTCTTTTGAAGCCCTTACTAATTCGCAATAGGTATTGTCTGAAGAACGATTGTCTATAACAATAGCTTTAATTTTGCCTTTATAATCCTGGCTTGCCACATAGCTTAACGTTTGAAAGATTGTATTCTCTTCATTAAAGGCAGCTACCAGCAAAGTCACTTCCTTATCGGGATCCGGATTTTTAAAGGAAGGCTGCCTGTCCAAAAGCAGGCTCATCACCAGAAAAGCATTCATATAGCCAGGCACATAGGCAATGCCTCCAATAATAAGAATACTGATCGGGAGCGTGACAATTTCCGATAAGTCCTTCAGCCAGGGCAGCGATAGATATATAGAAAAAGTCAGCCACACTGCTGAAACGAGGTGGCTGAGTACAAACTTTTTATTAATGGAGACATATAATTTTTTACTTCCGCGCCTTGCCACCGGCTTGATGGGTGTTAGACTTGGCTGCATAAGCTCACCTTCAAAATAATATAGTTAATTAAAAAATATATTATTCTGAAGGTGATGTAACCTGGTAAATAATACTACAATCCCCCTCCGGGTGGATTTGCACTAAGTCTTTCTTCCGCATAGGTTCGAGATAAGCTGGGACTTCCTATTACTCCGGGTAGGTCTCCCTTAAAAAATCAATTGATTGAATAATTAATTCCTTTAGAACTTCTACATCGATATCTGAAATCTTATTTATGTAAACGCAAGCTTTTCCGGTTGTATGTTTTCCAAACCTTTCAAGCATTTCAGCTCTTTTTTTATCCCCGGGTGCAAAGTATAGGCTTATTTTTGCCTTTCTCGGCGAAAAGCCAACAAGTGGTGCATCCCCTTCATGACCAGTTGCATATTTATAATGATACGAGCCAAAACCTATGATGCTTGGTCCCCACAATTTTGCCTGATAACCGGCCGTTTCTGTAAAGATATCCAGAAGCTTATATGCATCCTCCCTCTTTTTAGGGCTCTCAACTTTTTCTATAAATTCAATTACACTGTTATCGTTCTCTTTTGTTTTTACTTCGTACATAATAGTCAGCTCCTTATTTGGATTTGATTTGTACTTCTCTAAAAACAGGTAATTTCCTTCTGAAAGCATACCTCAACAGCAATAAAGAGCAACCATATGATTGCTCCTCACCCATATTTTTATTTTAGAAAGGTTCCTTCCATATATTCCTTATAAGCGGTTCGTATTTCTTCTACCGTGTTCATAACAAACGGTCCACGTGCAACAACCTGTTCTTTGACTGGCTCGCCTGCATAAAGTAAAAAGCGCATAGGCTCTTCGGCTTTAACAGAAATTTCGCTTTCAGCGTTCCCGCCATCTCCCAATTCAAGGACTTGGCCTTTTGCTGCATGAGCTTTATTTTCTCCAAAAACACCGCTTCCTTCTAAAATATAGATGAAGCCCTTGTAACTGCCAGGCAGGTCAATCGAGGCTGCCGCGCCTTTTTTCATCCTTGCTTCAACCATCGTTACAGGCACATGATTTAGGGCAGGAGATACAACCCCTTTCGAGGATCCGGAGAAGACTTTAAAAACAGCACCCTCTTCCTCTCTGACTGGAACTTCACTGCCTTTAAGATTTTGATATCGTGGCGCTGTCATTTTCTTTTCGCTGGGAAGATTGATCCACAGCTGCAGAGAATGGGCAGTTATTCCTTCTGATGGCACTTCGTTATGAACGACACCGCTGCCCGCTGTCATCCATTGAACATCTCCAGGACCTAACACGCCTCCCTCACCGGAATGACTATCGAAATGCTCAATAGCCCCTTCAATGACATACGTTACAGTTTCTATACCGCGATGGGGATGGACGTCAAACGCGCCCTTTTGAAATTTATCCTCCATCATCAGAAGGAATGGGTCAAACCTTTCCCAATTCCCTGGTTCAATCACAGGGCCTGCTGTATGAATAGGGCTATGCTCCTGCAGTTTTACTTTTCTGACTGAAGCGATTTCCCGCTTAGTTATCTCCTCATTTCCCATACGCCATTTCTCCCCTTTACATGTAGAGGGAGCAATTGGAAAACAATTGCTCCCTCTATGATTACTGATTCCCCTTTTTAATCCACCCGGCAACTGTGACAGTTCTTTTCGCCTGATGCTTAACAGCTTCTTTCACATCTTCAATCATTTTTCCATCCTGGTCAACCGTTACGCTTGTTCCATATGGATTGCCCCCTGCTCCAAAGAGAACGGGATCTGTATAACCAGGAGCAGCCACAATCGCACCCCAATGGTACATCGTGGTATAAAGCGAAAGAATAGTTGCTTCCTGGCCGCCATGCGGATTTTGGGCTGAAGTCATTGCACTTACAGCCTTATTCGCAAGCTTTCCTTTCGCCCAAAGTCCTCCCGTTGTATCAAGAAACTGCTTCATTTGGGAAGGCATATTTCCGAAACGGGTCGGCACGCTGAAGATAATGGCATCTGCCCATTCAAGATCATCCGGCTTAATTTCAGGCACATCCTTTGTCGCCTCGACAGTTGCTTTCCATACAGGATTACCTTCAATTGCTGATTGCGGCGCCAGCTCTGGAACCTTAAAAACTTTAACTTCCGCACCAGCTTCTTTGCCGCCTTCCTCCGCCCATTTAGACAATTGATAGTTTGTTCCGCCCATGCTGTAAAAAATGACTGCCAATTTTACATTTTCCATATTAATCGTCTCCTTTTTAGCTGAATTTCCAAATAACCTTGATAGGATACCCATGTCAGCACCGCCTATTCACTCATTATCTTCCCTTTTATTTCATTAGATTAACTATTTTTATATTTCTTTATACCAGCGGGCTGCAGCCTGAACCTCACCCATGGTTAATTGGTGTCCAAAACTTTCCCAGTGAAGTTCGACTTTCGCTCCTGCACCTTCCAATAAAGACTGTAAATCAGTGGATTCTTCTGCTGGACAAATCGGGTCATTGGTTCCTGCTGCGATAAATACTGATGTGCCGCTAAGGTCAGGCAATTCAGCACCACGCCTTGGAACCATTGGATGATGCAGAATCGCTGCTCTTAAGGCGTTTTCATGATGGAATAATAAGCTTCCTGCAATATTAGCTCCATTTGAATAGCCAATTGCCACAATATTTTCACGCTCAAAGTCGTATTTCTGTGCGGCTTCATCTAAAAAGCCGTTTAATTCTTTAGTGCGAAAAATCAGATCTTCTTCATCAAAAATACCTTCTGCCAGCCTGCGGAAAAATCTCGGCATACCGTTTTCCAGCACATTTCCGCGCACACTTAAAACAGAGGCCTCCGGATCAATATGCCCTGCAAGCGGAAGCAGGTCAGTTTCTGTACCTCCTGTTCCGTGAAGCAGCAATAATACAGGTTTAGATGGATCTTTTCCTTGTTGAAAAATATGTTTCATAGTATCTTCCCCCTTCGTTTTAATCCGGTTCCCTAACTACAATAGGAATTAATTTCCGCTCGATGGCGATTTCTCATATCCTATTTAATGTAACCTAAAATTAGCCATTAAAACTCATTTTAATCCAAGTATTTTCCTTTCAAGATATGAAACCGCAATTTAAATCTCTGTTCGTCTTTTCACTTTTTCAAGTAATTTTATTAAATGATCCAGCTCAGACGAATCCAATTCCTCAAAATAAGAGTTCACCCACTGCTGGTGTTTCGGCATAATCTCTTCCAGTAACTTATTCCCTTTATCAGTTAAACCAATATGAATCGCCCGGCGGTCATTCGGACATGCGATTCGTTTGGCATATCCCTTTTCCACAAGCTTATCAATTACATAGGTCATTGAGCCGCTCGTAATTAATATCCTCTTTCCAATTTCGTGTATCGTTTGCATATCTTTATGGTATAGAGCTTCCAGCACTGAAAACTCGGTCATGCTAAGGCTATAATTGGTGATACTGTCCTTTATGCATTCATGAATGGATTTGGATGTCTGCATGAGAATCAGGAATGCCGGGTTAGGGCACAACCTTTTCATATTATCACCTGCCTCAATACCTCGAATTGATTTATCTTGATTTCGAGATAATTATAAAATACATTTATGATTATGTCAATATTCCGGATTGAAAGACTCTTTCTTTATTACACAGTGAAAACAAGAAAAGCTCAGAGTATGCTGAATTCATTTGTTTTAACGGATTTTAAACACTGAACATTTTATTCATTCAGCATATTGACTTCATCTTTAACATAAAGGTATATATGATTTATAATATTAGAATTTTCCGATAAATTTAGGGGTGAGGGAATGTATAATGCATACTGCCGAATAGTTCAAAAAACTTTCAAGCTGGCATCGCCATTTCTGCCATGGCGGGAACCGGAATTATTAGAAGGTTCCAATAGCCTGGACAAACTTCCTGATGTGATTAGGAAGAAAGACATCAGCAGAATTCTGATTGTAACTGACAGCGGCATCAGTGCTCTTGGCCTAATGGATGGTTTGCTGTTAAATTTACAGAAAAAGAATATTGAATTTTATATATATGATAAAACCATTCCAAATCCTACAATTACTAATATAGAAGAAGCACTGGAGGTATATAAAAAGAACGATTGCCAGGGGATAATTGCTTTTGGCGGGGGTTCTCCGATGGATTGCGCCAAAGGAGTTGGTGCAAGAGCTGTGAGGCCGGAGAAAAGCATATCACAATTGAAAGGTCAATTTAAGGTTAGAAAAAAGCTCCCTCCAATCTTTGCAGTCCCAACCACAGCAGGAACTGGAAGTGAAGCCACTGTTGCAGCGGTCATTACCGACAGCCAATCACATGAAAAATATGCGATCATTGATTTGAACTTAATCCCGCATTATGCTGTTCTTGACCCCTTGATTACATTAAAAATGCCTCCTACTATAACAGCAGCAACCGGTATGGATGCACTAACCCATGCCGTCGAAGCCTACATTGGCAGAAGCAATACAGCAGAGACTAAAAAATTCAGCATTGATGCAGTCAGGCTAATTTATGATAATCTTTATAAAGCATACCAGAATGGTGAAAACCTGACGGCAAGAGCCAACATGCAGAAGGCTGCTTATCTCGCAGGACTGGCTTTCACCAGGGCCTATGTTGGCAATGTTCATGCTATTGCCCATACGCTCGGAGGCTTTTATTCGGTCCCTCACGGTTTGGCAAATGCCGTCATCCTTCCATATGTACTGGAGCATTATGGTGAGGCAGTATGGGATCCTTTAGCTGAGCTGGCAGTGGCCGCAAGTATTGGCAATGCGTCAGATTCGGCTGAAGAAAATGCCAAAAATTTTATTCTTAGCATAAAATCCCTAAACAGCAGAATGGGGATTCCGTCAAAAGTCAGCGGAATTCAAGACAGTGACATTCCAATCATGGCTGAACGTGCCTTAAAGGAAGCCAATCCCCTTTATCCTGTTCCGAAAATCTTCAGCAGAGATGAAATGTTAAGGCTGTACCAGCTGATAAAAGATTAAAAAGGGATATATTTGTACGTTACTTCGTCTAAACATCATTTTGTAGGGCCGTGCGATTCATGGTTGATTAATAAGAACGAATGGCTCTCCTTAAATTTAGATAGTGCCCTTCATGCTGAATCTGCTTGAGTGAATGGCACTTATCTATGCCAATAGTGCCTTTCAGGCTGATTTAGCATCAGTCAATGGCGCTTATAAATGAGAATAGTGCCTTTCGGATTGAATAATCAAGAAAGAGTGGTGCTTACCGACTTGAATCATGCCAATGGTTCAAACAAATAAAAGGCAGATTGCACATGACTGCATTCCGCCTAACTAAAACCGTTTCTTTATAAAATTCATGAACACAAGCATGGAAGTTGATATCAGTAATATAATTGAAACCCACATCCAAGCCAGTTCCATATCTCCTGAATCCATAGCAACGTAGATCGCGGTAGGAAGTGTTTGTGTCTTTCCGGGTATATTGCCTGCAAACATTAATGTGGCACCAAATTCTCCTATTGCCCTTGCAAAGCTTAGTATTGCTCCTGTCATGATGGCTTTAGAAGCCAGCGGCATCGTTACATACAGAAAAACCTTTAAATCTGATGCACCATCGACTCTTGAGGCGTCTTCAATCTCATTGTCAATGGATTCGAAACCTGCCCTGGCTGATTGATACATTAAAGGAAAGGCTACAACCGTCGCTGCAATAACAGCAGCCCACCACGTGAAAATGACTGGCCCGTTAAACAGCCATTCAAACCCTCTGCCGACAAAGGATTGCTTTCCGAAAACCACAATCAGCAGAAATCCTACAACAGATGGCGGAAGGACCAATGGCAAAAGCAGCAAAGTATCTATAATTGCCTGGCCTCTAAATGTCCGATTTGCCATCAGTTTTGCAGCAAAAACCCCTATCACTAAAACAGCGAGAAGCGAAATAGAGGCAATTTCCAGTGAGAGTTTAACCGGTGACCAAAAGTATTCGGATTGAATCATTTCAGCAGGCAGGAAAAACCGTATTGCTCCATTTTAGACATACCTTGTTCAAATTGCATAAATCCGTAGAAAAGCTGTGCCGCTTCCCGGTTTTTACTCTCATTTAAAACTCCCAGCGGTCCCATCGGATAGAAAATAACCATATAAACTCCTTTGTAAATAGAAATACATCTGTTAAATATAATATACCTTATCATTATAAATGAAAAATTAAGAGCAGCCTTCTATTAACTTGAAGTTTTTGTGTCATAAGTCAGGTTTAGATTTTTATAGTAAATCACTGTTGCCTCCAGATCGCCTTTTTCAGTCTGTGCGAAGCCTGGTATGATGCCTGCTTTAACATATCCTGCTGATTGATAAAGGATATTGGAAACATCACCTTCTCTTGTATCAAGCACAAGCAGGCTTCGGCCCTCCTGTTTCGCTTTATCTTCTGCCGCTTTTAATAGCATGCGGCCCAGACCCTTTCTGCGGATGGAGGGATCAGTCATTAATTTTGCAATCTCCGCACGATGGCTTCCATTTTCTTTCTGGCATAAATGGAGCTGGATTGTTCCGGCAGCTTTCCCATCCATTACAGCTATAAATAAAACCACATCATCGCTTTTTAACAAATTCCCCCAGTACTCCTCTGCCTCAACATGATCAAGCGGGGGCAGAAACCCTATTGACGCCCCATCATTTACCACCTCAATTAATAGTTTGGACAGCTCATTTTTATGTCCTTCAATGGATTTTACCTCGAAAATATCCATTCCCGTTCACCCGTTTCTTTGTTTTATCAGACAATTCCGCTTATAGCGAATCCAATACATTAACATTCCATATAAGTAAAAAGTTCTCCTCCCTGCCTCAAAACAAAACTCCAATAAAAAAGCTTTGCCAAAAAATTCAGGCAAAGCTTTCATTATCCACTTATCGAAACCAGCCCTTTTTCTTAAACCACCAAAACATGCCTAAGGCAATAATAAACATTAAAAACAGCGTTTCAAAGTATCCATATTTCCATGTTAATTCCGGCATGTTTTCAAAATTCATACCGTAAATGCCCGCTATGAAGGTTAATGGCATGAATATGGTAGTTATAACAGTAAGGACTCTCATCACCCTGTTTGTCTGATGAGAGTTGATTGATAAATAGCTGTCACGGATATCGGTCGTCAATTCCCTGTTTCCATCAATCATTTCAGTCAATTTCAATAAGTGGTCATGAATATCTGCAAAGTATTCGTATCTTTCCTTTACGCCTTTAAGCCTATGGGAATTAATTACACGGTATATTAAATCCCGCATCGGAATGACTGTATACCTTATCTGCAATAAATGATGACGGATATCAAATAATTTCTCCAATAATTCTTCCATTGTTTCATCATTTGGATTATCTTCAATGAGACTCAAACGATCTTCAAGCTGATAAACGATGGGAAAGTAATTATCCACTATTTTATCAATGATATGATACATGACCAGATAGGGGTCCCATTTGTTGATTTTCTTACTCAGGCTTAGCCTTTCCCAAACATCATTCATTTCTTTGGAAAGTTCATGGTGGTACGATACTATGTAATTTGAACCGATGAAAAAGTTGATTTCCTGCTTATCTTCGTTAATATGATTTAAGCTATGTGTGACAAAAAAGCTATAGTCTTCATAATAATCCATTTTGGGGCGCTGGAGTTTGACAACACAATCCTCTATTGCCAGGGGATGAAAGTGAAAGGTCTTGTCTAGTTCAGCTGTTTCCTCCTCGGTTGGCTGATCAAAATCAACCCAAAACCACTTATAGCCTTCCCACTCTGCTTTCAGCCTCTCATGTGTTATATTTTTCTCCAGTTCATTTTTCTTATTAACAGCTTGTATTCTAATCATGATTGTCACCTGGTCTTTCCAATCTGTAAACGTATTTTTTCCACTTTTGATAATGATATCCTAATAAGGACTCTTCCAATGGTATATTTATTATTTACCTCTTTAACTTGCTCTGTTAAACAGGAAAATGCTTTGCTACATTTACTATTACCATGCGATCATTTCAGCTTTTTTTTATATTTAATGAAGAGTCTTCACAAATCCAGTACTCATTGCCTGATAGCCTAAACTTAAGTAAAAATGATGAGCGGCTTCGCGCTCAGTCCTGTTTCCGCTATTTAGGACGATTCCGGCAGCCCCCAATTGTTCTGCAAAATTTTCCACAGCCATCATCAACTGCTTGCCTGCGCCAATCCCTCTGTAATTTTTATCAGTTACTAAAGAAATAACCCTGATATGAATGCCGTCAGTATTGTATAAAAGACCGGTGTGGAATCCAACCATGCCAATAACCTTATCTTTTAGACATGCCACTAATGTACAGTAATCAGGATGTGAGCCGATGTTTTTAAGCCTTGTTTCCATTTGCTCCTGCGATACAGGATAACCCAAGTCCTCCATTAAACGGGCAAGGCGTGGAATATCCTTGATAGCGGCTTTCCTGGTATGTATTTTATGCTCCATTTTTCACCTTCCTGCCTTCATGCGGTTTTATTCCCTTATCCAAATTGCTTTTGTATATCCAATTTTCAAACCTGCTTTTTCCATATTATTCTGGCTTGCCGAACCAAACCTCGCCTGACCTGTCACCAGTTCAGCATTATTTGTTATCGCTTGGTATATTCGGGCTTGAATAAGCGCGCTGTGGACTCCCATGTTTCTAAAAGAAGGCAAAACAGCTGCAGCCGCAAGATTTGCTATCCCTTCCTCCATAAAAATAACACCTATTCCAGCTGGTTGGTTATCTGCAAAAGCGAGGTAAAAGACCCAGTTTTTATTGCCATAAAGCACCTCATTATTTTCAGCTATCCCCTGGCTGAGGAATCGAGGCATGCCAAATCCCTTTGTATAAACCTCGCCGAAAAGATCAAAATCAGTTCTTTGCATCCTGCGTATATCAATACCAGCATGAATGGGAAGGTCCTTAAGATCTGAAGGCTCCGCAAACAAAGTGGTATGGAAAGCACATTGATAAAATCCTTTTTGATGAAGCATCTTCAGTAAATCTGATGATCCGTTTGACGGTGTGATCTCCAATCGAATGGGAATCCCTTTTCCCTGGTAGAAATCAACTATTTGATCCAGAACTTCGGCATCGGCTTCCTTAAACCCCTTTACGAGATTGAAGGTTGGACCCGGAATATTCCTGGCAAAAAAAACGGTTGTCTGGCCAATTCTTTTAATCTCCACACCCATTGGGTTTCCATCCCGATTTTGAATAGCTGTCAACCTGGAGTGCAGCACACTGGTCTCTGCCTGATCCAGCCTGTCAGCTAAGTCACTTTTCATCACTAGATTCATAATTTGCACCTCATTTATTAAACGTCAAGCCTTCCAAAAGAATGCAATATTTTATATCGCTTAACTGCAAGTATTCCTTTCCAATAATTGCGTGCGATTTGGAATTCATTATCAAATTGTCCCCAGCTCCAGGAAATATCCCATGTTCCTTCATTTGAGATCTGCTCAATATAGAAATCAAGATTATCATCAATTAAGTTTCCAAATTTCATAGAAAGAGAATCTTCAGGATGCTCAGCAAAATCCAATGGAGTGGCTGTATAGCCTAATCCCCAATCTCCTTTGTTCTTCCCGGCAGCTTTGTATGCAAGAGTATTCACTTTTTCAGT
>NZ_CAXQGS010000049.1:0-100354 GCF_964223445.1 Cytobacillus sp. | reverse complement strand
GGCAGCCCTGCTTTTGTGACTCTTCCCACACCGATCCCGCCATCTAAATGGATGCCTTCTTTTTTTGCATATGTGACCGTACTTTGAATTCGTGCCTGATGTGTGGCGTCCGGGTCGTCCCCTGCATCCTTGATCGTTTCGCACATGACCCGTCCATCTGACCGATCAAAAGCCGTCACTTTAAAAGTGGCATACTGGCCAACCGGCAGATAAATCGTTACTTCATTGGGCACCTCTCCGGTCACAAGCGCCTGCAGTGCTGCCTTTGTCATGGCTGCGGCACAGGCACCTGTCGTATAGCCGTGCCGCATTTGGGAAGGATCTTTTTTATTTCGCTGCTTTTGCCCGTTCATCCGCCATAATCGAAATGGCATTCAGCGCAGCGACCGTCACTGTACTGCCACCCTTTCTCCCTGCATTCGTTATAAATGGGATTCCTTCAAGCACGGCCAGCTCGGCTTTGGACTCTGCCGCTGATACAAAGCCGACTGGCATGCCAATAATCAAGTCAGGTTTGGCGAGCCCTTCTTTCACTAAACGAATCAATTCCAGGAGCGCTGTTGGCGCATTGCCGATGGCATAGATTCCTCCTTGATGCAGACTCGTTGCTTTTTGCATGGAAATGATCGCACGTGTTGTTCCCTGGGCCTTTGCTTCTTTAGAAACATCTTCATCCGCAATATAACAATGCAGGTCCCCGCCATGCTTTTGGAATCGCTTGCGTCCTGACCCGCTTTCAATCATCTGTACATCTGCCACGACATGACGGCCAGCTAAAATCGATTGAACCCCTGCTTCAATGGCATCTGAAGTAAAAATCATGCTGCGCCCCAGCTCGAAATCAGCCGAGGCATGGATGACGCGCCTAACCACCAGCCACTGCTCATCTGTAAATGGATGCTCGCCCATCTCCTCTTTAATAATCGCGAAGCTGTGGTCATAAATTTTATCCGGATCTACCGTTAATGGTACAAATGTGGTATTAAAGTTCATGTTTGCCATGTGTAAAGTCCTCCCAATTTTTGAGTCACTTCTTCAAAAGAAGTGCAGAAGTTTTCATATACAAGCGGCGGCCGCTTAATCAAAATAACAGGAATCCCCAATTCCAGGGCAGCGGTCATTTTTTCATCCACCGATCCCACTTTGCCGCTTTCTTTTGTAATCATCAGGGTCACTTCATACTGCTCACAAAGAGCTTTGTTTAATGATTCGGAAAAAGGTCCCTGGATCGCAATAATGTCCTTTTGTTTAACGCCAAGCTTTTGGCATTTTTCCATGTTTCCCATGTTTGGAAGCATCCTGCAAACAAGCCGGATCTCATCCCGCATCAGATATTTTGTGAAGATTTCGAGCGTTTTGCTGCCGGTTGTCAGCATGATTGTCCCTTTATGCGATTGAGCCAATTTTGCTGCTTCCTCATAGCTTTCAGCTTCAGTGATGAGCGGTGAGGCAAACTGTTCATTTGGCCTTTCGTAACGTATGTAAGGAATGCTGCAAGCTTTAGCTGCTGACATGGCCGTTTTTGATGCTTCTTCCGCATAGGGATGACTGGCATCAATTACAGTGGTCATCTCCTGCATCTGAATTAATTCAATCATGTCATTTTCAGACAGCCGCCCCACTTTATAAGAAATGCCTTCAGCTTTCAAGCTGTCCGCTGCCGATTCTGTAACAACGGTTGCCAATAAAGGAAAACCTTGATTTTTCAATTGAATGGCTAATGCTCTCGCATCACTTGTGCCTGCTAAAAATAAAATCATGAGATCCTCCTAATCCCCGCATGGAGCCGGCTCTACTTCGATCCTGGAGCTCATATCCTGATAGGTAAAATACTGAATTTTTTTCACGCGCTTAAAATATTTAAAAAGCCGTTCATTTGGATGCGCATTTTCCTTGTATTCTTCGATAATCTCCTTTAATAACGGCACCAGCTGATCGGGCTCAATTCCCTCTGCCACCGGCTGGGCAGCATGGGCGGTCCGGCCAACCGGCTTTGCCCCGATAAATAAATCAAACTTCTTCTTTCGGTAAACAATGCCGATATCATCAAATACGGCCCGATAACAGGCCATACCGCAGCCATTAAAGCCAATATGCAGTTCCTTTGGAAGCTTTAAGCCTCCGAGTTCAGCTGCAATTTCCTCTGCATACGGAATGGATTCTGCCTTCTCCCCGTAGCAAAAATCGCACGCTTTTACATTTAGAACATCACCCACCGGCATGACTGTCAGATCGTGCTGTTTGAGTTTTTCCACAATCGACTGTGGCCGCCCGGTTGGAAGCTTGATTAAGAATCGGTGATCCGGTGTATATTCCATGGTGCCTTTCTCGCCAACAGCTTCTGCCAGTACACGCATTTGGTCAGCTGTAATAAATTTATTGGCAACCCCAGGCGAAACCGCAAATTCAAAAATATCTTCGATTGGCTGCTGCACCAAATGTGTTTGGTCAATCTCCGATTTCGTCACCATCGATAATGCCTTAAAAGCCATATCCAGTGAGCTGTCTGCTTGTTTTTTGCTTTCAATCTGCTCGTAGCCGGCCTGGGCTTCCCCGGTTTCCTGATTTAATGCCCATGGCTCCGCTTCCTTTTTTAAACGCTGATGCGGCTTTAAGGTTTGCTTCTCTTCCCCAAGCGTGTACTTGCGCTGATAGCCTCTCGGCGTAATGATTTTGTTGTCATAAAAGAAAGTGGAGGAATTCCCGATCACAACTGTTGTCAGCATGCCTATATCGTGATCAAGCATTTCCGCCAGTGTCGTCAGAATGACATTCTGATTTTCACGGTAAGCACTTTTCACCAGCCCCACTGGTGTATCAGGAGAACGATATTTTAATAGAATCCTTTGTGCCTCGACAATCTGGCGTGTCCTTCTGCCGCTTTTCGGGTTATATAAAGCAATGACAAAATCCGCCATCCCGGCTGCTTCAATGCGCTTTTCGATCACCGTCCAGGGTGTTAAATGATCGCTCAGACTGATGGTGCAGGAGTCATGCATGACAGGTGCACCCAGTAAGCTCGCACATGAATTAATTGCAGAGATGCCAGGAACAATTTCCACTTCGATTCCTTCTTCTTCCTTCCAGCCCATTTCGATCAGCACTTCATACACTAGGCCGGCCATGCCGTATACACCCGAATCACCGCTCGAAATCACGGAAACAATTTGGCCGGCTTCCGCCCGTTTCACTGCATCCTGCGCACGGGATACCTCTTCAGTCATCCCTGTGCTGACAATGGAACTTGCTGTTACGAATGGCATGATCAGATCAACGTATGTTTTGTAGCCAATAATGCAATCACTCTGCTGCAGCGCATCCACAGCCCGTTTGGTTATATGCTCACGATCGCCCGGACCAAAGCCGACAACAAAGATTTTTCCCTTCTTCATAGACTAGCCTCCAATTAAGAAATGCACATGCGCCTTGCCTGCTGCCGTACTGCTCGAGCAGGAACTCTGCGCCAGACCATTCTCAAAGTTCAATGCTTCTTGCCAAATAAAAAATGCCTGCACTCCTTTTCAAAGGAATACAGGCATATGAAATGACAGTATAAAAATTAGCATACTGAAACTCAAAAACAATTGATCATAATTGTCCCGCCTATACTTCTCCCTCCGAAAAGCAAGTGTCGTTTAAATAAGCAGGTTTCCTGACTTAAGCTTCTTCTTACTCTTACACCTTCCCGATTTCTCAGTGGCATTGTAATTTCATCAGCTCTTACAGTAGCGGGGGCTGTACCAGACTTTCACTGGTTTCCCTTTTACCTCACCAATAGTGAGCACTTATTCAAATTGATATATTAATTTTTTACTAATATAACATATAATGACCAAATTTGACATATTATTTTTTTCTTAATTTTTTAAATGCTATGTTAATGCCTTTGACTTTTAGATATAGGAATTGGTAAAAAGAACTTATATCTGCTATTCAGGAGTTAATTTTTGCTGGGATATAATTCACAAAGTTAGACCAAATAGATGTTGTTTAATTTATTTAAAATGACCGATTGTCCCTTTGACATTATTAAAATCATGCCGTTTATACTGGACCATAGATACAATGCCAAGAATTGGTCCAACCGCTAAACAGGCAAAGACCCATTCCCAGCCAACTAACCTCTGTATAATAGGGATTAAATTTATAGAAAATATAGTGATCAGGAAACCAATGCACATTTGAAAAGTCAGGGCTGTTCCTACATACTCAACTTCTGCAACTTCTGAAACTGCGGCAGAAAACTGTGCAGAATCAGCGATGACAGACATTCCCCAAATGATAGAAAGGAGTAGAGTTAACCAAATATATTGACCAAAAGTAAAGCCAATCAAGATACAGCAAATGGCACTGATACACATAGAAATAATCGTTAGATTTGCTCTTCCAATTTTATCTGAGACTAGCCCGCCTGCTACACAGCCAATCCCCCCTGCAATTCCGATAATAATAAAAGAGGACAATGCAATGAACCAGGGAGGAATCCCTGGAGAATAGCTTGTAAAACTAGCAGTCAAAAAGATAGGAATCCACGTCCACATCGCATACAATTCCCACATATGCCCAAAATAACCGTAGTTCGCAAGCATTACTGGTTTATTCGAAACTACCTTTTTTATTAATTTAAAAGAGAAAGGTAGTTTTTTCGTTGTTACTGGAGCATCTGTTAAAACCCAATTGACAATTACAGCTGCCAGGAGAGCCAATATTGAACTGCAAATAATCACTAATTGCCAATTTAAAGAAGAAGAGAATATAACAATAAAATGTGGCAAAGAGGACCCTAGAGTTAAGGCGGCTATTAAGATACCAACAGCAAGCCCGCGTTTTTTCGGAAACCATTGAGATAATATTTTAACAGCTGTCGGGTATACACCAGCGAGTGATACACCGGTTAATATCCTAAGCATAATACCGAAAAAAGCCTGATCTGCCAATAAAAGCAAGGCATTCAATAGCGCACCCAGAAACGCTGAAACGGCAAGAACCTTTCGGGGATTAAAACGATCTGCTATCCCAAAATATGAACTAACTAATGCACCCATTACAAAGCCAATTGGGACAGAAGCAGACAGCCATGCTTCTGAGCTGGAGCTAAGATTCCATACTTGAATCAGTTCAGGGGCTATAACAGAAGCACTAAACCACAAGCTTAATGCGCATAATTCAGCTAATCCAATCCATCCTAACGCTCTCCATGAACCTGGAATCATAATATCCCTCTTTCAAATAAAGCATAGTATTGGAGCTATATTGAAAATCTGAAACATAACTTTTTTATCCTCTCAACAATATTAAACTGCGTTATACCTGCTCTGTATAGGACGTCACAAAGTCAGCATCTCTTAAATAAATCCATACATTGTCAACCTATTTTATGAAGGTTTTTATATTTTCCTTCCCCCAATCGTACATCATTAAAATAACCGGCATTAAGCTTTGCCCTAATTCTGTTAATGAATATTCCACTCTAGGCGGGACTTCCGGGAAAACTTTCCGATGAACAATCCCATCTTCCTCTAATTCTCTAATCTGAGTTGTCAATACCTTGTGGGTGATTTTTGGAAACAGACGCTTAATTTCACTGAATCGTAAAGTCCCGTCAGTTCCTAAATAGTATATAATCGTTATTTTCCACTTGCCGCTAATAAGGGATAATGTCAATTCTTTTTCACAATTAAATTCTCTATTTTCAATTTTCTTCCTCACTTCGCTCCGCAAGTCATCCATAAAATTCCCTCCACTTCCCTGCAGTCTAAAAGTATCCTTTTAGTAACCTTCTCACAAAAAAGTGCGTTCTTCCATAAAAAAGGATTATTTTTTAGAATATATTCAAGATAGAGAAAATTGAGATTTTGGTTTTTTATAAAATTAGGGTGGAGCATCCTAAAAAACACTCTATCTATACGATAACCAAATCACTATTTAAATAGAATGGAGGATGCAAGAATGGCAGGAAACAGAGCAGTAATCTACAGGGGTGCAGGACGGGTAGCCGTGGAAGATATTAGCTATCCGGATTTGATCCTAAGAGACGGACCCGGAGTAAATCCTTTAAATGTCGGCCGTAAGTGTGAACATGGGGTAATTCTAAAAGTCATTACGACCAATATTTGCGGAAGCGATCAGCATATGGTTCGCGGCCGGACGACTGCTCCTGAGGGACTCGTTCTCGGCCATGAGATCACGGGTGAAGTCATTGAGGTTGGACGGGATGTTGAATTTATCAAAAAAGGAGATCTTGTATCCGTTCCATTTAATATTGCTTGTGGCCGCTGCCGCAGTTGTAAAGAACGCAACACGCATATTTGTGAGAATGTTAACCCGGATCGTCCAGGATCCGCTTATGGTTATGTAGATATGGGCGGATGGGTTGGAGGCCAATCCGAGTATGTAATGGTACCCTATGCAGACTTCCAATTACTGAAATTTCCAGATAAAGAACAAGCCATGGAGAAAATTCTTGACTTAACGATGCTTTCCGATATCTTTCCAACTGGTTATCATGGTGCGGTAAGCGCTGGCGTGAAGCCCGGTTCTACAGTATATGTTGCTGGAGCTGGACCAGTAGGCTTGGCTGCTGCCCATTCTGCTCAACTTCTTGGTGCCTCTGTCGTTATCGTTGGTGACTTGAATAGCGAGCGACTTGCCCAAGCCAGAAGTTTCGGCTGTGAAACGGTTAACCTAAAAGAACATCCAAATCTGGGGGAACAAATTGAACAAATTTTAGGAATTCCAGAAGTGGATTGCGCAATTGACTGTGTAGGCTTTGAAGCCCACGGACATGGTGCTGGAGCAGGTGAAGCTCCAGCAGCTGTATTAAACTCGATAATGGAAGTAACACGTGCCGGAGGACGGCTGGGTATACCAGGTCTATATGTTACTGGTGATCCGGGGGCGATCGATAACGATGCGAAAAGCGGAACATTGAAGGTCCGTTTGGGGCTCGGCTGGGCAAAAGCACATACCTTTGTGACTGGTCAAACACCCGTTATGAACTATCACCGTGACTTAATGATGGCTATTCTAAACGAAAAAGCACAAATCGCCAAAGCTGTAAATGCAACGTTGATTTCATTAGACCAGGCACCAGCAGCATATACCGAATTTGATCAGGGTGCTTCCAAGAAATTTGTTATTGACCCTCACGGGATATTTAATAAATAAAGTCTGTCAGAAGCATTCACTAAAAAATATGAGTGAGCAAATTTTGAGGCAAAAAGTATTCTGTATGTGAATGATCCCGGTAATCTAACCATAAAAGATTAGGAGGTTCATTAAGATGAGCAAAATCACATTAGATTTAGCTAAGCAAATTATTGCAGGTGCTGAAGAAGAAGCAGAAAGAATTGGGGTTTCCATGGTTATCTCCGTAGTGGATGAGGGTGGAAATCTAATTGCTGTTCACCGAATGGATAATGCCTGGTTAGCCAGCATCGAAATTGCCCAAAATAAAGCCTGGACGTCAGTTGCCTTAAAAATGCCTTCTGCAAACTTAGCCGATGCAACGGTTCCTGCAGCTGAGCTTTATGGTTTGAATACAACTAACAATGGACGCCTTGTCGTTTTTGGCGGAGGAATCCCTCTGGTCAATGATGGAAAAGTGGCAGGCGCCGTGGGAGTCAGCGGCAGTACAGTTCCCCATGATATCCAGGTTGCTGAGGCTGCTGTTCAAGTATTTAACAACAAGTTTTCTCAATAATAATTTTCTGGTTAATTGTTATTTCTGTTATCTTTTTGACAAATTAATTTCAAGCATTTAATGGGAATAAGTTATACCACATGTTTTTTAGCCAAATGAACATGTGGTATTTACTTTTTACAGCAAATTCTCATTATCAGATGAGTGCTATGAAATCAACTCGTTTGAAAGTAAGTGTTTATTCGAATAGGTAATTATGAAAACTACAATATCCCTCTATAATTCTAATTAACCGGACAGCCATCATGGCCATCCGGTTAATCCAGGTTTATAGTCACACCGAAACATACAAATGTCTGCGATTGCTCTCATGCACCTATTTCATTATTTGAACTAACTTTATCAGTTTTCCGATTTTTGAAGTAATAGAATAGATAGCTGACAAGCAGGAATCCTATTCCGATAAGCAGTCCTGCCAGCTGAGTTGGGTCAAAGGCCAGGAATACCAGGATAGAGACACAGAATATAATACAAATCAGCGGGATGATTGGGTAGAATGGGACTTTGTATTTTAGATCCTCTGCCTTTCCGCCTGCTTTTAAATATTTACGCCGGAACATGAATTGAGAGAGCGCGATTCCCATCCATGAGATGGTGACAGAAATACCAGCAATGGACATTAATAATACAAACACGGTTTCAGCTGCAAACACGCTTGTGAGTAATGATAAAAGGGAAAATATCATGGTGAATACTAGAGCAGTGAACGGAACCTTCCGTTTTGAGAGTTTTCCAAAAACTCTTGGTGCCATTCCATCATGGGCCATCGCCCAAAGTAAGCGGGTCGAAGCATAAATACAAGAGTTTCCTACTGATAAAATAGCTGTTAAGATAACAAAATTCATGATATCAGGGGCAAATGGAATTCCAGCCAGGTCCATTAAGGTTACAAACGGGCTTTCTAATATCCCGAGCTCCTGTGTTGGAAAAATGGCGGATAATATAATAATAGAAGCAATATAAAAAATGATGATTCTAAAAAGGACATTTCGAATCGCACGAGGAATATTCTTTTGAGGCTCCTCGCTTTCACCGGCCGCAATTCCGATTAATTCTGATCCCTGATAGGAAAAGATGACATTCATCATCGTTACAAACACGATGGCAATTCCAGCAGGGAAAAGGCCTTTAGGAGCTAAATGTTCCATGTATGGCGCCGGCCTGTCCGCCAGTGGTATAATGCCCAGGATGGCACTGAAGCCAATAATAATAAAGAAGATCACAGCTACCACTTTAATGCCGGAAAACCAATATTCCGCTTCAGCAAAGCCTCTTGTTGTTAAGGCATTGAGTGCGAACAAAAGAAGGATGAATATGGCACACCACACCCATACGGAGATATCCGGAAACCAGCGTTTCATCAAAATTCCGGCAGCCGTAAATTCTACTCCAGCTGTTGTGGCTGAACCAATGAAATACATCCAGCCTAACGAGAAACCAGCCGAAGGACTAATGAATTTACTGGCATAAGTCTGGAACGATCCCGTAACAGGCATGTACACAGCAAGCTCCCCCAGGCAAACCATGACAAGATACAAAATGACTCCACCGAATAAATACCCGATTAAAGCCCCTCCTGCACCCGCTTGATTGATCGTGTAGCCGGCATTTAAAAACAATCCGGTCCCGATTACTCCTCCCAAAGAAAGCATAAACAAATGACGGCGCTTCATCGACCGGTTTAATTGATTCTTCTGACCCTCTTGCTCTACCATCTAGATCACATCCCTTAATTAAATTGGCATCAGGCACATTTGGCTTGCGCGAATTGTCCACGTTGAATGGACAAGATCACCATTTTGTCAACTAGCTGCGCCTGACACCATTAGGTCCTTTTTTGCCAGCATTTTGACCATCCCTTCTACAAGGGCAGGTACTTCTTCGAAGGCGCTTTTGATGTGGAGGCGTTCGGTTCGTTTGTGAGCGTCTTTTCCGAATGGGCCTACGTTTAGTACCGGTGCCTGAAGCTGTGTCATTTCATCGAATGGAATGCTGTAGCTGCTGCCCCAAACCGGCGTGTTTTCTTTAAATACGATCCAGCCGTCACCCGTATCCTGATAATTGACATAGCTTAAATCGCTAATTCCATTAAAATAATGAACTTGGTTAACAGGGAGTCCAAACTTTTCAAAGCCTTTTTGTTTTACATATTCAATGCATTCTGTGACCAGCTTATCCTCAGAGGAATTGACTGCCGGATAATAAGGCGGTGCATAAAGCAGAACGATTGCCGGTGTCAGCTCCTGGCACTGAATGATTAAGGCATCAGCAATTCGGATAGATTTCTCCCGGTCATCCCATTCCGCTTTTTTCTGTACCAAGTCTTTGATGCCCGCAACAAAATCTGCACCAAATTTTCGAACGGCATGCTTTTCCAGTTCTTCATAACGCAGCACCCGCACTTCTCCGATGGGAGATACATTCCGTTCACTGCAGATTTCTTTATAGGCTTCGTTGCAGGCGTGAGCGGCATTTAGCGCTACCTTTTCGAATATATCCATGATTTCCCCGGCATTCCGTTTCATTAAAAATACATTGTACAAAGCCGCTGAACGATAAGGTGTTTGTGCGGAATACTCCAGACGAAGATCCTTTTGCTGCAGTGTCACCGGAAGCGGGGTTTGCTCTCCCATTTCCGTTTCCTGCAGTGTTAAATTCCACTCCATTCTTTGTGTTAGAAATGAGGCAATATAAGGCGCTGTAATGCCGCTAAGCGGTTCCCCCACATGCGTTTCTTTTCCATAAAAAAGAGCGGCAGGCATGATTTTGCCAATAGAGCCTGAATACACATAATAGTTCCTGTCACCCGGTTCCTGCGTAAATACCGGCTCCCCGTTCAAGAAAAGCTTATAGGTGAGCTGATGTTTTTCCTTCAATTCTAAAAGTTTCTGAACCGCTGCACGCATACCGGAAGAGTTAACTTCTTCATCCGGAACCGTCAGCAAAATAAGATTAATAGGCCAATGTTCAACAGCAGCTTTTTCTAATAATCCCATATGCATGACAAGCCCCATTTTCATATCCATCGTGCCCCTGCCAAATAAGAACTCTCCCGAGAGAAGATCCTGCCTGGCTTCTTCCGGCAGCTCATCTGCCCTGGAGTGAAGCAATTTCGTCAATTCCTCCGGGAGATGCGCGTACTCCTGAAGATCACCATATTCTTCGGTATTTACTGTATCAAAATGGCTGATTAACACGATCGTTTCCGTGGCATCAGGATGTTTATATAAAGCGGTAACAAACCGACGGCCAAAATCGGCATCATGGAGCCCCAAGTGATCAGGATTCTCCCGAAAATAGGTTAACTCCTTGAGCTTCGCTGTCACTTTAAAAGGAAATTTACGCTCTCCATCCGTAAGTGTCATACTTTTCCAGCTTACTACTTCGCACAATAACCTGCGCAATGCATCTGGGGTTCCCCACCTTAGCTGTGTCATAACTAAACGCTCCTTCTATGCAAAATAAAACGACCCTTTTTCAACTAGTATTAAAAACGAAGTGACAAACAGCTTAATCCCCCATCAAGTTTACGGAACTCAGATGTATCAAGTTCAATCGTCTGGAAGCCGGCTTCATTAATTTTTTGCTTTGTTTGCGGGTATCCGGACGGGATGATGATATAGTCATTGACGCGAATACAGTTTGCTGCATATTCCTCTTCCGGAGGAACAACAATTTTTTGATAGGAATTAAAATCCGGGTGGTCTACAAATTCTCCAGCAACGACAATCGTTTGATTGCCTATATATGCTATTCCGGTTTTCAGGTGGAAGAATTTTTGTAATGGAACGATGGTTGCATTATAGCCTTCGGATTCTAAAATTTGCTTAAGCTGTTCGGCGCCTCCCTGGTTTGTCCGGGCAGAGATCCCAATGTAAAAATGATCTTCGATTTGTAAAATATCGCCGCCATCAAGTGTGCCAGGCGCTTTAATATAGTAGATCTTATCAAAGAAGGATTTGATTGCCGGCTCTATTTCGTGAATTTCGCCATTTCTTTTTTCCGCACCAGGGTTAGAAATAATTGCAAAATCTGCAGTTAAAACAGCTGTATCTTCTACAAAGGTAGAGTCCGGAAATTGATCATTGCTTTGAAGGACAGTTACTTCTGTACCGCATGCTTTAAGTGCTTCAATATAGGCATCATGCTGCTCTAATGCTTTTTCTAAAATAGGTATTCCAAGGTCAGAAGTTGTTAATCCATTGATAAAAGTTGAGCCGGGTCTTTTTACAATTGTGTTATTAAACATTTTTGCAGCTTGTGCTGATTTTGTTGCTGATTCTCTTAACATGTGTTATTCCTCCATCATTTTTCTGATTTGTAAGCTTCGGTTAAATACGTTCTACTGGGCATGTGAGGCATGTTGGTCCTCCAGTGCCTAAATAAGAAATTTCATTACCTTCGTATTCATAGACGGTCGCCCCTGCATCCAATAGTCCCTGTTTGGTTTGAGGATTTCCGGAAACCATGACACAAATGCGCGGTGCAACAGCCAGCACATTACAGCCGAGCCGCCGGTATTCATCGTCCGGTACTTCAACCAGGTGGAAACCGCGTTTCAGAAGCATCTGTCTTAGAAATACGGGCATAAGCCGTGAATACACCACAGCAAGATTTTCATCTACGATGCTTATAAAAGACATAAGGTGAAGACATTCCTCTTCTCCCTGATCATGCGGGAGCGGGACAACTATACATTCATCAACTATCTCTTTTGTCATTTCTTTCATTTGGCGAATCGCCTCATCGTTTGTTCGATAACCGCGTCCAATTAATAAAGTGCGGTCATCCAGCCAAACAAGATCTCCCCCGTCAGCTACAGCATCACCAGTTAATTCTCCCAGAATCGGGATATTTTTTTCCTGTAAAAATTCTTTATAAATTTCTGCTTCAGGCTGACGTAATTTTTTCCCTGATTTTAAAATCATTGCGCCTTTTTTCGTAAATTTAACGGGATCATGGGCATAAAGCGAATCCAGCCCCGCCTTTTCTGAAACCGGCAGAAATTTAATATGGCCGACATGCTTCTTGATTATGGATAGAAACTGTTCGTATTCCTGCTGGGCTTTCAAATAATCCGGCTCGCTGATATAGTTAAACTTTTTCCACTCACTTCTTAAATGCTCCTGACTGATAAAGGCTTCTTTTGGATGCTTTAAAATGACAGTGTTTAGCTTTTTGTACATTGAAGTCACCAATTGGCTTAACCTCCTTTTTCCACATATCGGAATAGGTTTCCTTTGACAGGAAAACTTATAATATGATATTATAGTGATAGATTCTTCATGTCAATATATTTTGAATTTACTGACTAATTTATTTCAATACACTTATGTAAATTAAAAGGAATGGAAGGATAAAAGATGCAGACAATCGATCGCGCCATGCAGGTAATCAAGGTTTTGTCTAAAAATGATACAAGAATGTGGATTTCCATTACAGATTTATCAAAGGAATGCGACTTGCCTGTCAGCACACTTCATCGCCTCCTGCAATCCATGAAGCAGCACGGGCTTATTCAGCAGGACCCAGATTTGAAATTGTATTCCATGGGTAACACCTGGTTAGAATATGGACTTAAAATGTATGACACCTTTGATTTTGTTGGACTGATTCGCCCAGAGATGGAAAAATTAATGCATGAGGTGGAGGAGAGTGTGTATTTCAGCAAGCCTATTGGATTAGAATCACTTGTAGTTGAAAGAATTGATTGTCTCAACAATCCGATTCGAATCAATGATCAGCTGGGGATTCGTATCCCGCTGAATATTGGGGCAGCCAACAAAGTGCTGTTAGCTAATATGCCAAACTCCGAGTCTGTTAAAGTTATTAATTCCTTAGTGCCATCTGAGGAAAGAGATTCGTTTATAAAACTATTGAGCAAAGTTAGAAGGCAGGGCTATGGGGAGAGTCATGGCGAACAAACGCCTGGAACCTCATCTGTCGCTGCGCCTATTTTCGATCACGCCAATGAACTCCTGGGAGCCATAAGCATCGGATATGTTAATTTCAATATCACAGAAGAAAGACAAAACTGCTTAATTGAAAAAGTAATCGAGTACGGTATGCGAATCTGCAATAAATTAGGCAGTAAAAACTGAGGTAATTAAAAAAGAGTGCATTTTAACAACAAGGATTAGGAAGAAAATTGTCCTTAAGTCTAAATAACAATAAAAAAAACGCAAGGTTAAAAATTGCCTTGCGTTTGAAATGTATATTAACCAGCAAATTAGTTACCTGTTCAACCCAAAAACACTTAAGAAAACCATTTCATAGATTCAGACTTTAAATAGTTAGAAATGAAAAAATGCATCCTTCACACTGTACCTTTCTAGTCTCTTGCATATATACTAGTATCCGTTCTGCTATTAAATCCTTTCTCTTTAGAATTCCTTCTAACTCGTACCCTAACTTTTACCTCCCTGCAATTAGTAATCTATATACCATTCCATTGTATAAATAGTTTTTGATGCTACACGAAATGCTCCTTCATATCCTTTTTCCGTTTTACTTACCCTGGTCATATGCATTTTTTGTAAAAAAGTATGGAAAAATATTTATTGTGTCTTCATTGACCTTTGTAATGACAGTTTAATCCTTTCCTGATCAGACAAATTGGATAAAAATTTAATATTAATAAGTAATTGAGGTGACAGTACTTGCCAATGATAAATATGAACAGTGCCAGCCTGTATTATAATGTAAAAGGAAGCGGAACTCCGATTGTTTTTATCCACCCGCCTGTATTGACTTCAGTAAACTTCAAATATCAATTAGAAGAACTCTCAAAAAATTTTCAGATAATTACTTTTGATATACGCGGACACGGAAAAAGCCCATACTCCCCAGAACCAATAACCTATCCACTAATTATTGAGGATATCATTCGACTATTGGACCACCTTAATATAAATAAAGCATTTTTATGCGGATATTCTACTGGCGGATCTATTGTTTTAGAATTCATGCTGACGTTTCCTGAAAGAGCTTTGGGGGGAATATCAATTGGGGCAATGGCCGATGTAAATGACGATTACTTGAGAAAGAAGATTTCTTTAGGAATCAAGCTTTCAAGCAAAGGGGCTATTAACTTATTAGCCTGGTCCATCTCCTGGAATAATTCAAATAATATCAAGCTGTTTAAAAATATGTTTTCAGAAGCAAAAAAAGGGGATTACCGCAACATTGAGCAATATTACCGCTATAGTCTAAAATACAATTGTGTCAATCAGCTTAATGAGATTAAATTGCCTACCTTATTGGTTTATGGTAAGAAGGATAAGCCCTTTCATTCCTATGCAAGGCAATTGCATGAGAAATTGCCACAAAACGAATTATACTTTATCGAGAATGTTGACCACCGTATCCCCACCAAGGCTGCAAAAGAACTTAACCGGCTAATTTTTCAATTTGTAAACGCAAAATGACAGGTATCTATAGATACCTGTCACCATTAACTATTTATTGATAAATATCTCGGGCTTCTCTTTATTTGGCTATCTTTTCATGAGCACGTTCAATAATTACTTCATCTTCCCCACTTCTGAATATATAACAACAAAACCCCCAATTGTAGGACTCCCATAAAAGGCTCTATTCCAACCATCATCTGTATTTATTTTGCTATTATCTATATCATCGTTCTCCTTATTCATTAAATCCCTTCCACCTAGATATTTTCCTTTTTTAAACTAATATTCAACCTTGTTATCAATTATCCTTTTTCAACTCCCTCAATAAAAGAAGTGAAAACGGCTGCCCCGTTTGTAGAGTATGTAACGTGAGACAGACCCCATATATAAATATCTAGTTTCAAAACCAGATTACTTTCTACCCGTTTATGCAAAAGCAACATTTTCTTTTGGATGAATATGGTAAACTGTTATTAAAGGAGGATGGCATGAAGAAGTTTGCTTCTACCTTAATAATAGTTGCTGTGCTATTTGTATTTGATTTGATTGTAAATAAAGATGATGTTCCCATTAACGAGGAAGATAAGAGCAGCCAGATCATGTCTGTTCTAGATTTAGTGAATGATGAATTTGGTTTATTTGGCTATTCAGTAAGTCATGAAGAATCAATTATTTATATTTTTATGGATGCAGCAAAGAGTGAAAAAGAACTAATGGAATATCTAACAAAGCAAGTTGCTAAAGAAGATCTGGCGCAATATAGTTATGACATCGAAAAAAAACCTCTGGAGAAAGTAGAGGCAGAGAATAACTTAGTTAATCTAGAAACTGTTCTATTTGAATATATAGAAAGAAAAAAATATAAAGATATTCAAAAAGTAATTAGTTTTATCGACCCAGAACCAACTGTACAAATTGATATAGCAGAAACGAGTGAAAGATCTATTGAGGAATTTGAAACTGAAATAAAAAATTTTTTAGCCTCTTATGATACCAATACTCCTAAAAATTTTAAATTTAGAATACAAATTGAAAAAGCAGATAATGTGAAAATCCTTCTTTCTAGACAGAAACAATAGCCCTTTTAGCTGCCGCAAGCCAAAATCCCTTTAGGGAAAATCTCTAACAAAGCCATACTTTAAGCACCGAATGCTGCCCTTCCAGTTGAACAAAGTGTGCCGCCTTGTTATACACCATTCATTGTTAAATAGTATCCATAAACTGAACTTAGACAGTGAATTTAGCCTTCAGCCAGCTACTTAAAGGTGCCTAAGAAAGGTGCCTTTTACTATTGTGAGCGCATTTTTTAGAAATGCGCCCTTTTACTGAACATGTAGTGAACTAATTTTTGCTGATGTTATTGAACTATATAACTCGTATATTTCATTGATGCCCCTTTTCATCCTCTAATCATCTTGCCTATACACGTATCCTTCGATTTACATACAATAAAATAGTTTACTAAGGAGGTGACCAATTTGGAGAAATTTATCGCAAAGCTCAGAGGTAAAAACGAAGTGCCTCCTGTAAAAACAGAAGCTTTTGGAGTGGCTAAATTTATCTCTAACAAGCATTGTACAAAAATTAAATTCCATCTAGAAGTAAATGATATTGAAAATTTCGTTCAAGCACATATTCACTTTGGTGCACGTGGTGTCAATGGACCCGTTCTCGTTTTCCTATTTGGGGCTGATTTAATGACTTTAGAAGAACAAAATGGGATAAGCACTCGCCGAGGAATAATTACTGGAATTATTACAGATAAGGATATCGTCGAAAATAATGTAGGTGTTGATGATGTCAATGACTTACTAGAACTTATGCAAAAAGAACAAACGTATGTAAACGCTCATACTGAACAAAATCCTGACGGAGAAATTAGGGGTCAAATTTTCCCTGTTACTTACTAACTGTATGTTTTTTTTAGGCTTTTAATATATGTATTAAAGGTAATGAATATATTAGAAAAAAAGAAGATGATCATCCTGCCTAAAAGATGGATTCTTCATCTTCTTTTCACTTTCAATTTTCTTATTAAGTATAATTTAAGAAAATTGTCCAAATATAAAATAGACCGAACACCTTTAGATAATCGCGCCCTACGCAGCAGTTAGAGTCCCAATAGGCACCCCAAATGCTAGGGATATAGTAAAACCTGTAGTAACTTTGGCCATCGCTTTACCTTTTTTGCCAGGACTTCAGGTTGCACATTAAGCTTTTTTAATGCTAATTCACTTGAATAAAAAAAAGCTGCCACAACGACAGCCCTGATCTTCAACTCTTGCACATTTTACGTGAAGTAATTTACTATACATGCAGAACAAACACTCTGCACATTTTATTCAAGTAATATTGCCTCATCCCCAACACTTACCTCACCACATTGTTCCACCTTTGCCCAAACACCAAACATTGCAGCATGATTAGTTACCAAGGTTTTCAATATTCGAGCATCCTGTTTTAGTTCCTCTTGAGGATTGTTGACCATAATGCACCTTTGAAGTGGGGCAACAATTTTCAGAGTAACACTTTTTCCTATTTGAATTTGTCGATCCACCCATTCATCCTCAAGACAGCCTGTTGCTTCTGTTTCGATTAACAAGTTTGCTCGGAATCGACGAGGGTCTACTATTTCTCCTAAATCCTTACTTAACATTTTTAACGCAGAGGTTGTGATGATACTTATTGGCCCTTCATCGAAATGTGATATTAACTCTTCCTTTGCCAATGTTACTGGAAACCCTAACAACTCACTTAATTCTTTGTTTACCCCATCCTGATCACCTCGATATTCTGTTCCATCGGGCATAGTTAATAGAGGAGTGTTCCCCTCATATCTTGCTTTATAGTTAAATAAACTTTCCATCTGTTGAAAGCGTCGTGTAGTCTTACCACTGCCAAATTTTCCATTCTCATTTTTTATTGCCCATAAACGGTCTCCAAGTATGCCTCGGCTATCAACTAGGGCAGAGGATAAAGACTCCCCCAAAATTGATTTCACAGGAAACCTATTGATTTCTTTGACTCTTCCTATACGATCTTTCTTTTGATTCAAAGTTTATCCCCCTATACTTGACCAAACTGCACGTTAGTATGATTAACTCTCCTGCATTTTATTTTGTATCTCCTTAAACTATTCCTTGTCCTTCACCAACTAACCTGCCCCGTTTGTTCATTGAAAAATGCTGCATCAGCAATACCTAAAAAAATTTCTTATATAACTCACGTCTAAGATGTCCACCCAGGTACGAAAGACTCTGGTGGTTTCACTTTTTTCGAGTCCCATTAACCAAATACTACATCGAGTATTAAAATACACTTCTCTTTCTTTTTTTCCTTTTCCAAACCCGATAACGGATTGTTCTGCCATATTAATTGAGTGCTTATCTAAGTTTACAACTTCTCCTATCCATTGAAACTTCAAATAATAGCCCCTTAAATTCCTTTGTTATCACGTAATTCCACGATGGTTCCTTCTAGTGCTTTTAACTTACATAAGTGACCATTTTCTATATAATTAATGATCTCGTCATTTTTCAAAACAAAATGGGTGTTCAATTCTTTTAATCGTTCAACCTCTTGCTGAAGGTTTTCTACCCATAAACAGAAATGAACAAGTCCTTCACTATTCCTCCACAATCTGGCCCTTAACATAAAGAAAAAGCACAATTCTTGCTTTAGAATCGCGCCTTTAAGGAAGATCGTTTCCTGCTGTACTGGCAGCCACACTCACACCTGAAGTTAAACCTGTAGTATTTCTGCAGCAAAACCATCCGTTTTTTTCTGTCATCTCTTTTTCTAATAGAATTTACACGGCTGAATCGAAAAAGAGGTTGGCATAGGAAATAGAAGCCTTGCCTATCTTTTCTATTATTCTCCCTCATTGTAAATCCATTTTTCTTTTAATCGGCCAAATTCTCCATTGAGCTCCATCTCCTCCATCCATAGATTGACCCAGTTCTGAAATACCGCATCCCCGCGATGCATAAGGTAGCCTTTCTGGCTTTTCGTGAACGTATTGTCCGTCAGAGCCGCATACAGCCTGGAATCCTGGCTTGCGTAGTAGATGGCCTCAATACTGTCGGTAATCATCACGTCTACTTTTCCCTCAGCAACCATGTTAGGAATATCCAGATTGTTTTCGATTACGACAACCTTCGCCTGTGTAATGTTGGCATCCACGAATTTTTGGTTGGTTCCCCCCGGGTTAACTCCGATGGTGACATCTGGCTGGTCAATTGCTTCCAAGCTTGTATATTTCTCTTTATCTTCCTGTCGGATTAAAGGAGCCTTTCCGTCATTAATATAAGGATGTGTTAAGTGTGCTGTTTTTTGCCGATCGGTATTGCGGCTTATCCCGCCAACCGCTAAATCAAACTTATTTTTATGGAGGTCCTCCATTAAGGTTGGCCAGGAAGTTTTAACGAAAGTGATCTTGACCCCAAGGTCTGCTGCCATTAATTTAGCCGCTTCGATATCATAGCCTTCAAACTCTTTTGTTTTCGGATTAAAGTACGTATATGGCTTATAGTCACCAGTTGTACCTACCCGAATCACACCTTTCTTTAAAATACGGTCGAGTCTTGAGCTAATGACGAATGTATTGGCCTTTTTATCTACATACCCTCCTGCAGCCTCGGCCACCTGTTTCACTGATACATAAGGTTTTTCATTTACAGTAACCGTGCTTAACGTTTTTCCGTTTAACTCTAGCTGCTCGGTTTGGCTGTCGGCAAGCGACAGGCTTGTCCCTCCGGTAATCAATAATGCAACAAGTGCAAACACGATGAGTACTTTTTTTTGCAAACTGTTTCCCTCCTATTCAATTGGTTATGTCTATTATCTTTAGGAAGGTACATAAAGTAAATTTATTTTCTGAATTTTCGATAAAACAGTTCGTTTATACGAGGAAAATAGCCCCTATATTTCTTAAACACAAGAACGTTGAAGCCATTGATCCTTTCTTGTGGGTATCATGCTTATGTATTGAGGTCTCGTTCTTCGTTAGGTTAATCGTATTGTGGCCTTGCCGCGAAATTCCTAAGTTATTACGCTGGTCATTATTGTCTCCTGCGACATTTCTCACAGTGGCCAGACCTGGATTTTCAGCAAGCTTTCGCTTCAACGATGGGACATCACCAGAATGGATCGCCTTGACATCTTCGACGACCAGCTCCTCATCTTCAAAAATAAAGTCCCTGTCTAACTCCCCTCGCAAATAATAATATTAAACAGGATTGCTGGCTCTTAACATAAAGAAGGAGCACAATTCTTTTGCTGCAGAATTGCGCTCCTTTTCTGGTATAATCACAAAACGCTAACATTCAAAAAGAAAATATACATAATCCGTAGGTACGCCTCGTTCACCTTGCTGATGCAGCATCGCTGTCACATTTCCGCGATGGTAGGTTCCATGATTCACTACATGGTGAATGAGATCGGCAAGTATGAACTCACAGCGACCATATTTCGGGTGCTCTGTAATGATGATACGTTCTGGATCCTGATTCTCTGCAAAAAAATGGTAAAATTCATTTGAAAGCGAATCATAGAACACTTTAAGTTCATCTATAGACGCTCTTGATGCTTCTGTTTTTCGACGATCAACTTCCCTAACAGTATCGTGGAAGCTGCTTCCTTTCATCGTCTCCAACCAAGTAATGTCTGTTGCATATAGGTGAATCAGCACCTCTGATATCGATGAAAAAACACTATTAACTGTCTCGTTATAAATCCTATCAGGCAGCTGTTTCAAGTGCTGGATCAATTTTTGGTTAGCCCAGACGTGGTAATCGTACATTTTCTTTGCGCGATTATTTTCCATTAGCTCACTCCACCCTCTTCTTAAAATTGAAAATAGTTTTAGAACGATCAGAAAAAATTTAATTTGTTTTCTTTTGATCCGCTTGCTTCCAAATCTACATTACACAATATTCTATATATCCTGATTGAATCCACATTATAACGCCTGAGCAGGAAGTGTCATTTTTTTCACCGCTCCTGGAATCAGTGGCGTATTCAATTGGCTGATCCAGATACCCCAGTCTTAGGTGAGGCCCAGCTCAAGAGGGCACAATTCCAAACCAAGATGATTCGCCCTATTAAAAATCTGAATCGAAGTAGCCCCTTCTGGCAAGCCTAGGTCACGTACAGATAGATCAACGGTCTTCAAAGTAAACGGCATATTTATTGCACTATGTAGGTTTTCCCGTTAGCAGATTTATTTTGATTTATATGAAATAGAACATGTTTATTTAAAGGACTGTCTTTCTTAACTTTCGGGTGATTGAATGTTTTAATAAAATTCATTCCGATTTTTATCATTACGTTTTTCGAAGGCTTATTAACATCGGCAGTAAAACTAAAAACATCTCTAAAACCCAATTCGTTAAATCCATATTGTAAACAGGCTGACGCTCCCTCAGATGCGTATCCTTTTCCCCAAGCCTCTTTTTTCAGTCGCCAGCCAATTTCTATACACGGTGTAAAATCAGCTTTAAATGTTGCTCTATGAAATCCTATAAATCCTATAAACTCTTTATTTTCCTTTACTTCCACGGCATATAATCCAAATCCGCATTCTTTAAATTCAGATACAATTGATTTATAGAACACATTTGTTTCTTCGGCTGATAAGGTTTTAGGAAAATACTTCATAACCTTTTCATCTGCATTTAGTCGACTAAATGGCTCTATGTCTTCTTCCTCCCAGTCGCGTAATTGCAATCTCCATGTTTCTAAATATATCATTATACACCTCCCGAAAGTTTAATTGGTTTAGTTTATTAAATTAGTTGAACTATGCATTAAGAAACTTTTGTTCCAGTTCACACTTCTGACGCAAGTGATGGCGAAAATGCATTCCTACAAGATCGAACCACTCTCTCGCGTTCAGCCAGCCAAAACCTTCATGTTTAATTTTATAATTGAGATTTATAGTATCTACTTTAGATTCCCATTGTCTCAGCCTCTGCATTATCAGATCTAGCCTATTCGTAAGGTCTTCTTTACTATCTGAATTGCTTGGCGGGGTATTTAGTTCGTCCGGTAATTTGATTTTAATTGGCGGGAAATCTCCAATTTTATATAAATGCTCACCAAACTCCGTTTTCCCGAGCTTTTGCTCTTCCTTTGATGCCGCACATGTTTCCACATTGTCAAGATACTCCATAGCAACAAGAATCACATGGTCGTACATTTGACCAATGGACCAAACCCCTTCAGCTGTTATATATCTTAGTTGATCAAGTGAATAGTTTTGCAAATCGTGTTTGTATGTTTCAATTAGTTTTAAATTACTCATTTAATCACTCCTTTACCGCTGTGCTGCCATTAATGTTTTGAAAAAAAGCTTCATAAGCTTTTCGGGGATTCGCAAACCATTCTGCAACTTCATCTGCAATCTTTTGATTTTCTGCGCCCGCTAACAGGATTTGAACAACATGCTGAGGCAATGCCTGAGTCATGGCATTTGTCCATTCTGTTACTTCTTTTACAACTGTTTTTGTTCGATCCCAATATGTCTCGCCAATTCGGATGTCCCAGATTGAATTTTTATATTGAATCAACGTTTCGTACAACTGTTCAGCACAAAAAGAAGAAAGATTACATCCCTGACCAGTAATTGGGTCATTAAGAAAAACACTATCTCCACAACCAATTACTATTTTATTTTTAAAGATTACGTATGGTTTTCTAATTACAGGTTTAATGGCAACATTTAGGAAGGCTTTATCATCGGAAAGAGCAAAGATATCTTGCTGGATACGTTCGTGGATGTCTTGGAAATATTTTTGTGTAATATTTTTCATTTGATTTGTAAATTCTTTTACGTCCTTTATTTCTTTAAATACATCTAACTCTCCGCCTGGAACTGCCATAATGAACAATATGGTAACTGGCCCTTGTTCTGTCATTGCAGGAATCTCAAACATTTCACCTGTCTCAGGCAGAACGGTTACGCTTATACCTGGAGGATCATTTGGCTTTATCCCCAAAAAATAACCAACGATACATTTTCGTTGAGGCACTTGGATAGGAGAAAGCTGCTTTTCAATAGGAAATGGAAAGAGAGGGCCCGATTTTCCAGAACAATCAATCGTTAAATCAAACTCATCTGCCAAACTTTCTATCTGATCTTTATTTACTCTTAAAAGTCGAAAAGAGACACCCTGGTTTTCAAGATCCTTCAAACAGTGTGAAAAGCAGAAACGCTGGTCAACGGATAATGCTGGTTCTTTCAGCTTGCCAACAAATAGTTTTTGATTACCGATCGTCATGTGAATACTTTTAAGAAGAGTTTTATCCTCCCATTTTGGCATTTTAAAGCGATTTTCTCGGGTTCTCGTTGAACCAAAATGTACTTGGGTAGACATAATTCGTCCATTTCGGATCTTTTCCGAAGAATTTGAGTGAATAACAGTCACATCAAATTCTTCTTTCAGAGAATAAGCCAGCTGTAAACCTGCTGTGCCGCTGCCTATAATACAAATTTTCTTCCTCAAGGTTCTCTCCCCTTTGTTATCTGGTAGCCGCGAAGATATTATAATAACATTGGTAATTTTCCGCCTTTTCAGTCTAAAGAATACACATGGTGATGTAAATACGACGATTTATTTATTTTCCATATTATTGATGTCTAAGCAAGTCAAACGATCCCTTTTCCATAATCAGGTCATATTCACAAGGAAAGAGCATATTTCTTGCTCCTGATTGGCCCCAGATTATGGAATAACTCATTACAATAATGCTGATCTAAAAATTAAAAAAGAGCACTTCCTGTTCAAGGTAAGTGCCTGTTTCTTTCATATCTATAATTGAGAATTCTGCACATGATTCTGGTTGAACAAAGCCATTTATTCCCACATATATCCATCTGGGTCTTTTACAAAAACCTGAATACCGTGATCACCGTTTCACTTTGTAAAACTGATGATGAAGCTGGCGAACTTGTTCCGCGAGCTCAGGAACAGGACCGTCAATTGTAGTATCACGAATGACTTCGTGGATCCGAAGGCTGCGAACGCGCGATGCAGCAACCCCCATCTCTTCCAGCCATTGACCTAGCTGTACAGAGGAACTTGCAAAAACGATCCGACCTAATCCAACCCATCCATGGGCCGCAGCACACATAGGGCAATGTTCGCCTGAGGTATATACTGTCGCCTTGCTTTTTTCTTCAGCTGACATGTTCTCGGCTGCCCAACGCGCCAGCGCAAATTCCGGATGTTGGGTATGGTCACCATTTGCAACATGGTTGTGGTCTTCTGCAAGAACCTCACCGCTGGCTGAGACAAGGACGGAGCCAAATGGCTCGTCGCCCTTTTCCAGAGCAATCCTTGCAAGTTCAATACAGCGTCGTAAATGCTTCAAGTCTGTTTCATTTAACATGATTGAATCCTCCTTGTATGCAGCGCAACTCTCCAGTTTTTTAATGTGAATATATGCTCCTGAATGGAAAAGAAGAGCACCCGTCATATTTGTGAGGGGGGCATTAGTCCTTATTCCATTTAAAAGTACACGACACTAATCCATTTCATAATAGCTCATCTCAGCAAGCATTTTCTTTTTAGCGAGAGCCCATGCCTTTTCGTTTTGCTCTGATTTGATATAATACCGAAAAAGCTTAACTTCAAAGTGCTGGATTAGATCCTCGTTTCCGGACTGAATGAAATATGGAAGCACCTTATTTTCAACATAGCCATAATAGGAATCTTCCTCCCCGTTCAGTAATAAAACATGCAGATGAAAAAATAAATAACTTTGGTCGTTTCGTTTTTGGGCGAGGTGCAAACCTTTTTTTGCATCGGATAATAGGTCTTCTTTCGATTTTAAGTTTCCCTTATAACAAATGTCTATGTATAAATCTAACATGGTTAGATATAAGAAATCTTCTTCTTTCAGTAAGGTCAACCCTTTATCAAAATACTCTTTTGCCTCTCGGAAATGTTTTCTTCTAAACAGCTCTTGTCCAAGATTAAAATAGAGTTTAGTTAACCTATCTGCAGATTGAATCTTTTTTGCAGATTGGATTAATTTATCATAATAGCTGCGGGTCTCTTTTAGGCTAAATTGCGATTTGGCGTTTAATTGAAGGATAATAAGCGACTCTGTATCGAGTATGCGTGTGAAATTTAATGTTTCTTGAAAATAGCGCAAAGCTTTTTGAGCATAATAGTAAGCTAAAGTGTTGTCATGAACTGCATGATAGGAAATAGCCAGGTGGTAGTAATATTCTTCGCTCGAATAACTGGAATCAATTTTCTTTAGGACTTCAATTGAATCCTTGTAGTTTCCGATACTAAAATAACAGATTCCCTGGACATGTTTATATAGATTGCTCTCATAAGGTGAAAGGCTGATGTCCAGTTTCTTGATCTTTTGCATCACTTTATGACATTTTTCATTTTCATAAAGAATGAGATAATGACGGGCTAAAAGCAGTGAGTAGTGTACTTGAAAGTCGGGAAAATCCTTTAATAGATTAGCGTCAAGTTCTGCTTTTTTTACTTTCATGTTTTCGGTATCTAACATAACAATAGCATTTTTCCATTCTTCTAATGTTTCTTTAAACCTATTGAAATCCCTTACTTCGTCTTGAAAATTTTTGTTTAATTTTTTAGAAAGAAGTGTAATAATTTCCCCAGAATATTCTGTTATGCCTCGCTCAATTTTACTTAAATGAGTGACAGAACAAACCCCTCTTGAAAGCTGTTCCTGTGTGTATCCTTGTTTTTCTCTGTAGTATTTTAGAAATTTCCCTTCGATCATTTTTTCTCCCCCCTACTGATAGTATAAATAACGAACATAAAGGATGGAATAGTTTATAAGAGGATGAAGAAAGATGGTTATTAAGATCCTTATAATTCTTATAAAAAAAGTAGAGAGACTGAAAAATCAATCAAGTATTCGTCTCGATTTGCTTTCTCAATATTGCACCTAACAAAACAATAGTTTATTGTTGTATTCAGCAATATGGTTTATCAACTTAAACCATTAAACCGATTAATGGAGGTATTTTACTCTAATGAATAAACAGGACCAGCTAAATATGATCAAAGAGGATTTTATTAACTGTCAAAAGGTACTAATGGCAATTGGTGATGAAACACGTCAATCGATCTTGTTAGTTCTAATGGGGACGGATTGTCAAACAGGATTACGTGTGGGTGAAATAACAGAACAAACACATCTTTCTCGACCAGCTGTGTCCCATCATCTTAAGGTTTTACGAGACGCAGGTGTTATTTTAATGCGTAAGGAAGGGACAAAAAACTTTTATTATATTAATGTACGTACAGAATTAGGTTTGTTAAGAACGCTTGTGTTGGATATTGATAAGTTCATGAAGAACTTTTATTGAATTGATGGAATTTATTTGGAGGTATAGGCTATGAGAGCAATGGTCATTGACACGTATGGGAAGGCTCCAATGCGTTTGGCAGAAATACCCGCACCTGAAATTGGTGAATATGAGGTACTCGCAGAAATTCATGCAGCAAGCATCAATCCTGTTGATTTTAAGATACGCGATGGGAAAGTGAAAATGTTAATAAAATATAAAATGCCACTTATCTTAGGGAATGACTTTTCTGGTGTCATTGCAAAGGTTGGCGCAAAAGTGACTCGTTTTAAAGCTGGTGACGAAATTTATGCACGACCACGTAAGAGTAAAATCGGTACTTTTGCTGAATATATCGCTATTCATGAAGATGACATCGCCTTAAAGCCAAAAAATTTAAGCTTTGAAGAAGCAGCATCGATCCCGCTGGTTGGGTTAACCTCCTATCAGGCACTGACAGACATTTTGCAATTACAAAGGGGACAAAAGATTTTAATTCAAGCTGGCGCTGGTGGTGTAGGTACATTTGCTATTCAACTGGCCAAATTAATGGGCGCCACTGTTGCAACGACTGCAAGTGCTGCTGGTGCAGATTTAGTGAAATCTCTTGGTGCAGATGAAATAATAAATTACAAGACAGAAAAGTTTGAAAAGATATTGAAAAACTATGATGCCGTCTTTGATACACTTGGGGGCGAGATACTCGAAAAATCATTCGAAGTGATAAAGAGCGGAGGAAAAATTGTTTCCGTTTCAGGATTACCGAATGCCCGTTTTGGTAAAGAATATGGTTCCGGTTTTTTTAAAACGCTGTTGTTTTCAGCAGCAAGTCATAAACTTACTGCGCTTGAAAAAAAACATAATGTTGAATATACGTTTTTGTTTATGAAGCCAAGTGGAGAGCAATTACGTAAAATCGCAAACCATATCGAGAATGGTAAAATTAAACCTATAATTGATAGAGTCTTTCCTTTTGAAGATGCTCAAAAAGCGATGGAATATGCGGAGTCAGGAAGGGCGAAAGGAAAAATAATAGTAAAAATCAGATAGTTGGCAAACGAAGCCAAAAATATATCCTAACTTTTCCTTTTTTCTTTATAATGATAGTGTAAAAGCTTATTGGCACAGGCTATTATTGCTTGTGTAAATAAGCTCTTACACTGGATATTTTCACTTTAAAAAAACAAAACGACTTTCCAGGATCTAGCTTAAAAGTTGTTATTGAAATAGATTGATAAACTATTTGCTGGTAATTCCAAGAAAAAAAGAGCTGCCAATAATACACTAAAAAAGCTAATCGATTAACGCGGATTAGCTTTTTTTACTGATTGGCATTTCCCTTTTTGAAATATTTTCAGCCTTTTATACAGGGACCTCTAAAGCAGGTAAGGCCTCTTCCAATTCCTCCCTCTTCGATTCCAGCCAGGAAGGCAGCATAAGCCTGCTGCCGAGCTCCTTTAGTGGTTCGTCAACCGTAAATCCTGGAGGGTCTGTCGCGATCTCGAACAAAATGCCGCCTTCTTCATGAAAGTAAAGTGCTTTGAAGTAATTGCGGTCGAGAATTTCAGTTGGATAATAGCCCTTCTCCTGAAGAAGGTTTCTCCACCTCATATGATCCTTTTCATCTTTCGCTCTCCAGGCAATATGATGAACTGTACCTGCACCCATCAGCCCGCGAACAGAAGGGGTAAGTTTTATATCGATCGTATTTCCAAGTTCGGCTTCTGATTTAAATCTTAAGAACCCTTCTTCTTGGCCGATGCCTTCAAGCCCTAATACATTCTCAAGTACTTCAGCCGTTTTATTTGGCTTTGCAGAAATCAGGGTTGCTCCTCCAAATCCTTTAATGGCAGCCTCTGGATGAACGTCTTTCAAAGCCCATGTGTTCAAAGGTCCCTCAGACCGCTCTACCAATTCGATTTCAAGGCCGTCCGGATCCTGGAATTGCAGGTAGGTTTCACCGTAGCGAACCGTTTGTATAAACTTAACGCCAAATTTACTCAGCCGTTTTTTCCAAAATTCAACTGAATGTTCAGGGATCACATAACTGGTCACCCCGACCTGGCCCGTTCCAATCCGTCCTTTTAGCTGCTTCTCCCACGGGAAGAAGGTCATAACCGTCCCAGGATCACCATTTTCATTTCCGAAATACAGATGATAGACTTCCGGCCGGTCAAAATTAATCGTTTTCTTTACCAGCCTAAGTCCCAGTACCCCTGCATAAAAGTCGATATTTCGCTGGGCATCGTTAACCATTGCCGTAATATGATGGATACCTGAAGTGATTTGCAAAATCATTCCCTCCACTTCTTTAAGAGTGACTTAATTCTACTTTGGTCTCTCGATGGAAAACATCTCGCCAACCTTTGCATAATTAATGCCCGCCAAACGGCTCACTGCAGCGAGTCCTCTTGGATCAGGAGGAAGAGCTGCTGCTGTCTTATTTATTGTTTCTACATTCTCCTCATCGACAATATGAACAACAAATTCCTTTGTGCTGATAATATTTCTGGCCGTATCCTTCTGTGTTCCTGCATTTCTTTGAATCGCCAAGGAAATCATTGGGGGATTTGATGTTACGATATTGAAATAACTGAATGGCGCCCCATTCAACACGCCTTCATTTGATATAGTGGTTACAAAAGCAATAGGCCTTGGTATGATGCTTCCTATTAAAAATTTATAATTTTCTCTTTCTCTATTGTCCGCTGGGTCAATTGAAAGCATAGCGGGTCATCACCTCTTTTAAATTTAATCCAATTCCCTGACTGTAAACGGAAGCAGAACACTTTCTATCTTATCCCGTTGCGGCTCATATTGTTCAGGCAGCATTAATTTCCCGCCCATTGTCTCCTGGGATTCATCACGGGCAAACCCCGGAGGATCAGTAGCAATCTCAAATAATATTTCCCCATGCTCCCTAAAATAGATCGCATTAAAGTAGTTTCGATCCCGAACTGGTGTAACCCCATATCCATTATCGGCAACATATTTTTGCCAATCTAATTGGTCCTGATCGTCAATAGCCCTCCAGGCAATATGATGGACGGTTCCCACACCCATTCGCCCCCGTCCAATTGGAGTTAATTTAAGATCGATGATGTTTCCAATATCAGCAGAAGAACGATATCGGATAAAATCTCCTTCCTGACCTAAAACTTCAAGTCCCATAATGTTTTCCAGCAGCTCAGCCGTCTTCTCTGGCTGAGCTGATAAGAGAGTTGCTCCACCGAAGCCTTTTATAGCTGCTTCAGGGGTAACCTCCCCGTAAGTCCAGGAATTTAGTTCCCCTTCTTCTCTTTCAACAATCTCCAAATGAAGTCCATGAGGATCATCAAATTCCAAATATCGCTCTCCGAACCGTTCCATTTTAGTAAAAGGCACCTTGAATTTTTCAAGCCTTTCTTCCCAAAACTTCATGGCACCTGCCGGAACGACATACGAAGTGACTCCAACCTGGCCATCGCCAATTACCCCTTGACGGGCACCTGCCCAAGGAAAGAAAGTAATGATTGTTCCTGGCTTGCCTCCCTCATTTCCAAAGTAAAGGTGATAGGTGCCTGGATCATCAAAATTGACCGTTTGCTTGACTAAACGCAATCCTAACACTCCAGCATAAAAATCTACATTCTCCTGAGGATGGCCAACAATTGCAGTTATATGATGAATCCCCATTGTTTTTTTACCCATATCTTCCACACTCCTTTTAAACTTGGATTTTAATTATATTCTGTAATTAGGACATGCCCTGCTATCAATTCAGTTAATCAATTTATATACAAGCTGGAAAGGAACAAAAATTTTCGAAAGCTTTATTTGAGGTATTTCTAATTCGGGATAGTTTAGAATAAAAAGAAATCCAATGCATATCGGCCAGGGCCAATTAATGCGAGGCCAATGGCAACAGAGAGTAACGTTAAGTTATATTCATATCCATTAGATGTTGCCCATAAACCATTTGGACCATGCACCTTAACGATAGCCATGATCATAGTTCCTGCAATCATTAGTGCTGCAAGAGGAGTTAAAAATCCTAATGCAAACAAGATTCCCCCTATAAGTTCTGCTAATCCTGCAAAAAGAGCCATCATTACTCCCGGCTTCATCCCAATGGATTCAAACCAGCCTCCGGTTCCCTTTAATCCATGACCCCCAAACCATCCAAACAATTTTTGAGCTCCGTGACCAATGAATAATACGCCAATTACAAGCCTAATAATTAATAAACCTAAGTCCATCATTTTTATTTCCTCCTAATTTTTATTATCTCGAATTCGAGATAATATTTTAAAATTTTTTTGCTTTTTCTTATCTTATCGAGAAATTGAACTAATGCCTCAGTTTCTCTGCATTTTATAATCTTACCTTAAATTAATGTTTTTTGTGGTTCCCTTAGTAACTGCTGCGCGCTTTCTGGATAATATATGATTTACCATATGGGCTTTACTTTATGTCTTGCCTGGGCTCTCTTTAATTTTTCTGGAGTTACATCATCTCCTATTGGATCAACGATGGTTGTGTTTAATAGCAGCTCGTCCATTGATCCGCGAAATTCTTGAATATATTGACTGCGCAAATTGATTATTTCTGCATTTTCAATTTGTGTTAAGCCTTCCTTCTTTCTTTTTGCTGCGAGTTCATTTATTCTTTTTAGAATCTCATGCATAAGACTTACTCCTTTCAAGTAATAATCGGAATATATCTCTAAATCAAATATCTTGAATTAAAGATAATATATTTTATTAAATATGTCAACACTCTTCTCTTGATTATTCAGATGGAAATTTATCATCTTTGCGATATTTTGCGTGTTTTTTAATTTAATCTAACGCACTCTTCAATGAGTGCTGGTTTTTATCCCTCCTCTTTTAATGCACATTTTAGGCGAACACTATGAACTTCCATGGTTCCCCGCCTTCCTGATTTGCGCACAATTCCTTCTGCATTAAATTCATTTAAAAGTGCTGTCACTGTTTCACGGATACTGCCCATCATCGATGCTAATTCTTGATGAGTTATGTAAATATTAAGTGCAACCCATTCTTCCGCACTGCCGCTTGACAATCTATCCCCAAACTTCTCTGTAAGTTTATTTAGCAGGAATAAAAGCCGTTTTCTTGTACTGCTATATGCCATATACTCCAGTAACTCTTCGACTTCCTTTAGACGGCTGGAGATTATTTCAAGAAGCTTTAAAGAAATACTTGGATTTTCACGTATTATTTTTTCAAACTGAACTCTATCTATTCTGCAAATAACAGAATCCTCCCATGCCTCAGCATATAAATTTTCAGAACCGGTTGTAAAAGTACCAATCTCTCCAAACACATGCCCCGTTTCTAAAACATCAACTGTAAGCTCTTTGCCGCTTTCAGTTAATCTATACAAACGAACTTGACCCGATTTGATTAAATACAATAACTTTTGATCCATATGAGGAGAACAAAAAACGGTACCTTTCTCCACAACTTTCATAGGTGTGGCCGGTTCATATTTCTTTAATTCCTCCAAGTCCAAATCCTCAAAAATCTGTATTCTCGATAAATACTTAATTTTATCCATATGGCCCTCCCCAAATTCTGCCGAATGTAGTCCAGACTACATACTCACTAAACTTACAAGCCTAGAATGTATATATAGCAGCTACGTCTATTATACAAAAGGAGGAAACTGTGTGGATGTTGTAACTATGATCATTCAAATTATTTTAATTTTTATTTTCGCCATATCCGTTTCAATGAAAGCAGCACGTACCAAGTCAATGGTTAAGCACTGGGGAGAATATCGCTACCCCCTATGGTTCATGCAATTTATTGCATTCCTGGAAATATTGAGCGCAGGCGGATTGATCATTGGATTTTGGCTTCCTGAATTTATCTTGCTTTCAGGATCCCTCATTACTATGCTTATGCTAGGTGCCCTGCACGCTCACTTCTTTCGAGCCAGACATAGACCCATAATGGCATTAAATGCCTTAACCATGCTCATTTTAGCTATTGTAATTACCTTTTTTCAAATTAATAAGTAGTCAAAAATAACCCAGTTTACATTGTCCGGTATCCAGTTTGAAGACTTGAGAACTTAGCACATACCGTTACCATTCCGGGAAGCCTGCTATCCCAAAAATCCATTCTTATAAAACTCCAAACACCGCTGTCCCCTTCTAATTCTAGACGGGGGTCATAAACCTTTAAAAGGAATTTGTGGGGATAATCCTAATGTTCTTTTATAACCCTATAAGCAGAGGCATAGAAACTCCGCCAAAACTGCTGATCGGTCTTAGGCTACTTTTTAGTAGCGGTTACATTCTTGCGGTTCAACTCAAGCTTTTGCTGCATTTTCGGCACCATGTGTTTATTTCTGCAAAGGTTATCTTCTGTAAATTCACTCCGGAAAGGATTGAGGTAAAGATAAATCACCACTTGTCTATATACAAGTTAGTTCAGTGAGATTATCTTACTAACTAATTAGTAAGTTGAAACTACCCTCAGGAACACAGACAATTTTAATTAAAATTAACTATATGGGAAAACTGTAACCATTATTACATTAGGAGTGATTACTGTGAATGCTTTATTGGCATTGAGTCCGTTTATAGATAAATTTCTATTATGGTTTTTACCGTTACCACTAGTATTGGGAGTCCTTTATGGTATGTTAAAATTAGTCTTTCGGAAGTCACTGTGACCTATCATATAGAAGCCTTATCAAATAGTTATTAATAAGAGCAAATTTCAATATTGCATTCATCCTAGCTCCCTCAATAAAAACCCCCTAGCGCTGTCCAAATATATCCTTTTGAATTAATATTACCACCCTTTAAATTATTTCCCTGCAGGTAAATAACTATGAATTTCTAAGAATACACAAGCAATACGGCGTATTCTCTAATGCAGCCTGTATTGGCAATTTTTTAGAAGGCTCCTCGTTAATAGAATACAAGAATAGTTCGTTGACAATTGGTATTGTTAATCTTATACTTCTATATGACTTGAATAATAAAACCTATTTAGGACGTGGATTTTTCTAGAGTAAGCTCTATTTTCGCCACACAACTGTCATCTGACAATTGTGTGGCTTTTTTATGTGAAGAAAGGGGTAAAATAAATGAAAACTTGGCAATATGCACTAATGATTTTTTTAGGTGGATGCTGCTATGGGGCGTTGTCTACATTTGTTAAGCTTGCTTATGCAGCAGGTTATTCGGTGACAGAGGTAACTGGTGGCCAATATCTATTTGGGGCATTCCTTACCTGGGTGCTGGTTCTGTTTACAAAAAAGGGAAAAACAACTTTAAATCAAATTCTCAAACTACTATTATCCGGAATTCCGTTTGGTTTGACTGGTGTGTTTTATTATCAAGCGCTGCAGACGCTAAACGCTTCACTAGCAATCATTTTTTTATTTCAATTTGTATGGATTGGTACGCTTTTCGAGTGGGTCTTTAATAAGAAAAAACCATCGAAAGGGAAAATTACCTCCATTGGTATTCTGATTATCGGCTCGATCCTAGCTGCCGGCTTAATTACAAAGAGTGAAGCTGCTCTATCTTTTCAAGGGTCTGCCTGGGGACTGCTTTCGGCTTTGACGTTTACTACTTTTATATTTCTCAGCAGTTCTGTCGGAAAAGATACTCCCCCTGTCCTGAAAAGTGCTTTTTTATCTACCGGTGGATTAATTGTCGTACTTTTAGTATATCCGCCAATGTTCCTATTTGATTTGCCTGTCTTAATGGGGGTAGCACCGTATGGCTTATTACTCGGCTTGTTTGGTGTTGCTTTACCGCCACTTTTATTTTCAATTGGAATGCCCCATATCGGACCCGGACTTGGCACGATCTTAACTGCTTCGGAGCTTCCAGTAGCTGTAACATTATCTGCCCTTATCTTAGCTGAATTTGTAAGTTTTTCACAATGGCTGGGAGTTGTCATCATATTAATTGGGATAGCAGCCGGCAATTTAAAACCAAAAGATAAAATAGAATCCCTGTCTATACAAACCAAATCCGCTTCGTGATGGGCAGCACCAGCAAGAAGTCTTGTTGGTACTGCCTTGGTTTTATCTTTAGAAAATCCTAGGCTAGACGACCTAGGGGTCCCCTATTCCTTCAAACCTTTCTTTTTTTTATTGCCTCCATTCATAAATTTTCCAAAAACCGGCGACAATAAGCGTAATGCCGAAGATAAACAAATGTGCACTTTGGGCTTACCTTATTAGCCACTTTAATTGATGAAAATATGATCCAGATGGTATTCTCTCATATCTTCTGGAAGGACGAATTCCAAGAATCGCGGACATTAAACAGCTTGTACCTGCTGTAGATGTGCAGATTTGTGATAACCCTTCATTAATCAAACAAAAAGTTTTAAATGGTTACTTCATGCTGACGATTGAGCCAGAACTTAAGCATCTATATCCACAGATATGAAAGATGTATTTAACAGGCTTCCATTACAAATGCAATCCAAGAGGCCGCTCTTTTTGTAAACTAAAAATCCTATCCCCTTTAGCAAGAAAAAAACACAAGAGACAAAGGAATTGAATAACGCGGGAGCAGGAACCCAGTTTTACAGCAGCCAGTTACTAACCGTGAAACGGAGGTGAATCAGATACAGGAGCAGCCAATACCAGACAGATTGAAGATATCCCCATTTCTAGTTTTTTATTTAATTATGTCCATGCAAATTGGCATTGGGGTTCTTGGCTATCAGAGAGTCATCGCAAAGGATGCAGGCTATGATGCCTGGATTTCCATCCTGCTTGCCGGGGGATGCATACATGTCATCATTTGGATGATTTATAAAATTTCCGAAACGGTTGATGGAGATTTTGTGACAGCCCATAAGTACCTTACAGGCAATTTGATCGGCAAGGCAATCAGCTTCCTTTTCATAGGCTACTTTTTTTTGTACGTCTTAGCTATAGTACGAACATTTATCGAGGTCATTCAAGTCTGGATGTTTCCGGAGCTTAGCACATTCTGGTTCTCCTTTGGATTCATGATTCTTTGTACTTATATCATTTTTGGAGGATTCAGAACGGTAGTCGGTACGGCCTTTTTCGGCCTTGTATTGCCGGCTTATCTCCTTCTGACATTTGGCTGGGCCATTAAGTTCTCAAATTTCTATAATCTCCTCCCTATTTGGGATCATTCAGTTAAGGAACTTCTCATCGGTTCCTACAATATGTCGCTTACCTTCATCGGTTTTGAGATTATTCCGTTCTTTTATCCTTTTATAAAAGAACCAAAGAAATCCAAAAAGTGGGCTCACCTTGCTGTTTTCACCACTACCTTGATATATACGATTTTAGCAGTCATTACGTTTGCCTATTATTCAGAAGATCTGCTTGCTAAACAGGTCTGGCCCACTTTGACCATGTGGAAAATTGTTGAAATGCCTTTTGTGGAACGTTTCGAATATATCGGAATTGCAAACTGGAACTTAATTATGCTTCCGAATGTGTGTATTGCCATTTGGATTTGTTCGAGACTTATCAAAAGAATCTTTAATATTAGACAAAAAATCGGAGTTTTTTTTATAGTGGGTGCTTTATTATTATTGATTAACTTTATTAATACGCGCGAAGAGATTAGTCAGCTTAATGAATATTTTGGGAAAGCAGGGTTTGCCTTTACATTCATTTATATCCCCTTGCTCTTTGCCGCCATCATGATTGCCAAGAGGGTAAAAAAGAAGGTAAAAAAGAAATGAAAAGGCTTATCTTAATATGTATGGTTCTGCTGCTTGCCGGATGTATTTTCTTTTGGCTTTAACCGGCAAGCATAATAAATCGCTGAATATATTTGTATTCGCTTAAGCACCTTACTTTTGCAAATATATTTAGTTATTTCGAAATAACAATAGATATTCTTAACTTTATACTTGTGCGTCAGGAAATTTATCCGAAACAAGATTCAAAATGATGTTATGCTCAAGAAGTGCTTTTAAACCACACAGAACAATCGTAAAGCCGCCAGTTGAATCTATCACTTGATTAATTATTTCATCTGGATTTCCTTTAAAACCTGCGTTAATAATGGTGACAAAAGTTCCTTCCGTCCGGGGTGTAAAAATCCACTCCACCGTAGTATCATCATCAAATTTGATGAGAATTCTATTGTTTTGTTCCAATTCTATTACGTCAAGTTCAGCAGAAACTCCATACATCTCCCAATCCCAGCGGAGTCGTTTTCCCGTTTCTAATCTTCCGCTGCTTTTGGTAAACCAGAATTTAGTAGTAATCGAAGGGTCAATAAAAGCATCGAATACCTCCTTAACAGGTTTTCTGATAAGCATTTCTACTTTTGAAATGGATACTTCTTTTAGGTTCGTCATTATGTATACTCCTTTCCAATTGTTCAAATATAAAAAAGTTTACCCAATCAAATCTCAATTTACAAGAAATCTTAAATAGGGGTAATGTTGATATGTTGACATGAGATAAACGAGTCATAAAAAAACGGCCTTGACATTTTCTCAAAGCCGTTTTTCTCCTATACCGTATGTACTAACCTTGATGTCCTTTAGTATAAATTTGAAAGGTTACATCAAATTTATCTTTAATGACCCCGTAAGCAGGACTAAAACTTGTTTCGGATATCGGCATTAGAACTTGTCCGCCATCCTGTAAGGCTTCAGAAACTTGTCGCGCTTTGTCTGCATGGTCAAACGTAATACAAATGGTCACCAGGTTTCCCTCTTGAGCTGGCTGACCTGGGAATGTATCTGAAAACATAATAGCTGACTCTCCAACCCTTATCGTACCGTGTGCTACAAGGTCCTTTGCATCCTCTGGTAAAGGAAAATTCGGGTCAGCAGGCATTTCACCAAAAGTGATCACTCCTAAATTTTCGGCACCAAATACCTTTTCGTAAAATTCAATCGCTTCTCTTGCATTTCCGTTCAGCTGTAAATAAGGTATAAATTGCATGACTTCAGCTCCTCTAATTTTATTGGATATGCACTCCAAATATTATTATAACCAACAAGCTCGTGAATCACACTAAAATTCTGATAATTATAATTATTTAGCAACGTATATTTACAAAGTTTTGTTTCAAATAAGGCCAATCAAAAACATTTACTAAGCGAAAACTGAATAAATCTACACGTTTTACTTTTCCTAATTCAACCAAAACCTTTATCATTTTTTGTGCTACAATGAAGATAAAAATTTTTTGAACCAAAGAAAGAATTAGACTCTAAGCGTCTTAATCCTTTAATCTCAGACATTTACTGTTTTTGAGGCTCCCATAAAAAGCAGTTTGATGACCATGATAATGATAGTAAGTATAATTGATGATCAGCTTTTTCTTCTAGTGTAATTGAAGGAGCGTGGGCGGAAAACATGTACACTGTTCTTACCTATTTTGTTTCCCTTTTTGTCATTGTAATATCAGTATTTACTACACTTTTTATCAAAAATGAACTAGAGCGAATGTTCCGGGAAAAAAATAAAATGATCCCTTTTCATATATGTAATGTGCTTCTCACCTTAATGGTTTCTTTTGCAGCACATGCTGTATTGACGATTTATATCATTGGAGATAAATTCAATTGGTTACGGCAATTGGTAATTCTCATATTCATTATCTTACCAATTTATATTTTAGGGCACTTGGCATTCGAAAAATATAAATCTGTGTATAAAAAATACATACCCGCTGAAAGCGGGAAGATTTTAGTACTTAATGAAAAGTACTTAAAGAAGAAAAAGTGGCCTTCTAAGTTCAAAAATTATAATGACTTTTCTAAGGAAAAATAAGTTAAGGAATTTAAAAAATAGGAGTCTTCCTTCAGTTAAGCAAACTTAAGGAACTTTTTTGGTATTTATTTATGCAGGGATTGGAGCATTTAAAATGAAGAATGAGCATTATTGGGTTTCAAAGCTTGGATTAACTCCTCATCCAGAAGGAGGATATTATAAAAGAACGTTTCAATCAGAGGAATGTACTTCTGATCAAGAATTATCTGTGAATTTTGTGGGAACACGTAATCTCTATACAAGCATTTATTTTTTATTAACGTCCAACGATGTGTCCCACTTTCATCGATTGAAATCAGATGAATTATGGTATTTTCACGCTGGAAGTCCATTAACCATACACATCATCAATGAAAATGGTGAATATGAAGAAATTAAATTAGGAATAAACCTTGATAATGGAGAAGTACCTCAAGCTTTAGTGCCGAAAAATTCAATCTTTGGTTCGTCTGTTATGGAGGCAGATACATTCTCACTAGTAGGCTGCATGGTTTCTCCAGGCTTTGATTTTCAGGATTTTGAACTGTTCACACAAGCAGACCTTATATCCAAATACCCTCAATATAAGGAAATTATTTTAAAATTAGCATATGAAAAGATTCCTGAATAGAGAAATTTGTTTTCTTCCGGTTTACTGCTGCTTGTCTTAATCGGCCATGCTTCCCATCCTTATCAAGACAAGCTCACCAATTATTCTCGAAAATCACCATATTTACATAAAAAAAGAGGGGTATCTCCCCTATTTTTAGTTTTCTTATTTGAGATCTTTTTCGTTATCCTCGTTTAAATCATTTCTAAGGATATTCAAATCCTGCATTGCTTATAGGAATTTAAATTTGCTTCTCTTCAAACTTTAAAAGGGCAAATGGCTCTTTTGACCGAGCTCTATTTCAAGAAGTTTCTTATAAAACTTTCTCACCTTACCATGCAGAATGACTGAATTTGTCCGAATTATATGAGCATATTTTCCGAACCAAGAGAACACTTACTAAAGAAAAAGGACGCTTTCTATACTCAGGAAAAGCGCCCGCTTACTGAATTAGTATAAAGGATCTTAAAAGTCTCTAACGAAATGTTAGTTGCTGAATAGGCGGATTAAAAAACCATTTTCTTCAGCATGAGGCATAAAAAAGGTGATTCCATAACTTGAGGCTACAGCCATAATTACTGTCCAAAGGAATAAACTGGTCAGCATCCAGCCGGTTACCCTCTTTCTTGTCGAACCAAAGCTCATTCCCATAAAAGCGGAAATATGAGATCCAACGAAAAAAGGGCCAATAATAGCTAAGCCAGGTAAGCCATACTTATCAAAAAGTGCCCGTGCGCGTTTGCCTTTTTTCGACTCTTCCATACCTGCAGCTTCAGCTTGCGTCGCCGCAACTTCTTCCACATGCATAATATCTTGCATACGTTTTTTTTGTTTTCGCTTTCTCATCCATTTCTTCACTTGATCCACAAAAACAATTAGCAGAACCACTGTCAGAGCATTCCCTAAAAAGGCAAATATCGCTGTCAGTACTGGAGATAGACCTCCGATGATAGCCAATGGAATCACAGCAACAAGTTCAAATAACGGAATCGCTGCCAGAAGAAATACAAATAGATACGATAAAAGCATATCCTTCATCCTCCCCTTTATTCATATAGTTTTTTTACTTCCGACCAAAAAATAAAATACTGCCCAATGCCAAGTACAGTCAAAGCGATGACAGGGAGCAACTCGACTTCTCTAAACAGGGCAACCGCAACAATGGCTGCCGGAATGGCAAAGTAGTAGTAAATATATACTTTTCGACAAGCCCGATACGTAATATATTGATGCCCTTCATCTTCTTCTTTGAGCTCATAAGGGATGAAGGTAAGAATACGAATCTTCCGGTCTGGGTATTTACGGTTAAAACAAACCATTGTTCCGAAATAGATGATGACAAAAATAGCATAAGCAATAAAAATAATAGTCGTCATGTCATTCCGCTGCTCCAATACGATACTCACCGAATAAATTACCGCAAGCCCAATAAGAAACACACTCATTGTAAAAGGTGAACGCAAAAACCTTTCCATGTTCACTCATCCTCTCCTTCTATCCAAAACACTTCCTCTAAATTGACACGTAATGCTTTAGCAATTTTCAATGCTAACAGCACAGACGGAGCATAGTCACCTTTTTCAATCATGCCAATGGTTTGGCGAGTGGCTCCAACCAATTTACCTAAATCAGATTGAGTAAAATTATGCCTCGCTCTTAATTCCTTCACTTTATTTCTCAGCATATTTAACATCCCCTATTACCGTTTCCTGCTTCTTCATTGTAAAGAATACTTAACATTAGGTCAAGAATATTTGTCATTTTGCCAAGAATTCATACCATTTAACTTAGTTGCTCATAATCCAAAGCCTGTGGTTATGATAGATTCTCAAAAAATTGAGGACTTAAATGTGATTTTCGATGCTATTGGCTTCGTGGATTCTCGACAACATTTTCATTAATCTCCTTTAACCAAACGAAATGATCCATGAAAAGCAAAAAAAAAGAACCTCCAAATTTGTAATGGAAGCCCTCTTGCTCATGATTGTGTTTAAAGTTTCTGTGGAATATAAGGTTTTTAATTCGATGACTTCGCCAACTTGCAACTGTCGGTACATGTTTTCATCAATTATTTATTGAGGCTTATCTAAATATAGGCAGCAAACTGATTAAAGATGTTCGACATGTGATAAGGGATTATTTTTGCTTCTCACCTATTGGTAATTAAACAATAAATTAACGATCCTATTCTTATGCTATTTCTTTTACTGCCTTCGATGCTTCTATCACTTCTGTGCCGGTCCAACTATCGGTAAAGGTTCTCTTTCCTTTTGAAAGAAGGAACATGATCCCATCCATACATAGATAGATTATGTAAATAAAAATAGGTAAATAGAGGTTCTTGTAGTCCATGTCATTTGCTATATGATAAGCAAATAAGAATATAAATAGACCTGCTATTCCGTTTCTTATAAAGCACCATATAAACAATTTAAATTTATTGCTATTTTTTACTATTAAACCGTTAAATCTGTAGCCCCATGGTAAGGTCATTTGGAAATTAGATCCTAGTGATGTGATCATAAACACCAAAACACCCAACAGCAGTATGCCATTCATTATTCGAGTCAGCAATGGATTCCATGTATCTCCGTCACTTGCAACGAAAGGCAAAAAGAGTAAAGAGATGATTGCTGCAATAATAAAAGTTAGGATTGAAAGAATTATAGGGATAATGATTGAAAGAAATAAATCAATTACATACCCAAGTAGCCGTTTTCTTATCTTCACTTTTTCACCTCCCTTTCATATTTTACGATAAGACTCTTTTAAATAAAAAACTTTTCTTTAAAAATGTTATTCAACAATATGGCAAGTTTGTTGGATAAAAGTCATGACGATTTTTCCACTCCCCTTAGGTTCTTAACGTTAATTATGATATAGAAAAAAGTGCCTAACCCCTTATATACCAAGAGATTAGACACATTTAAAACAGGTTTATAAAAGCGTTAAATTTCTCTAGCAGTTGGGGCATGGCCTGCCAGATAACGTGTTAATGCGAGGATCAATGTTTCCTGAGCATATCCAGCGTTGGTTCTTACCAACTCCTTTATTTTGGCTGTCAGGGGACGTATTCTTATTCAACAAAAGCAATTACTTTAAGTACAGGATTTCACAATCATTTTTTACACCCTCGTACATGCAAAAAGACGCCTTCTTATTTAAGAAAAGCGCCCGACTGTTGAACAATGAAACATGCGAAAGATCGCTCTGCAAATACGTTCAAATTTATTTGACTAACACACCCGTTCTGCCATCCATAAGCAGGAAAACACCCGCTTCACCATAGAGAATGAAAAGGGCTTCACACCGTCAATACTGCTTCTGCGGCTGGGCGTGGAAGTCACTGAATTATGGTGCTTTAGGACCAATCAACGCCACCCCAAGAGGATTGCAGCTTTCGCAAGAGAACAATTTGACCGAGATGATACGTATCGTGCATCATGATATTGCTGAGTAAACGCTCAATAGAGTACCTGTTAGCTGCATAGGGAGCTTTTAACTTTTCATCGTCGAGGTCTGCAATGACCGTCTTTAATTTATTCATAACTTCATTAAGACGCTCCACTGTCTGGGCCCACCCAATTTCGTCTTCTGGATCCCCCGGATTTCCAAAGGTTTCTTCATTGTCTTCTGCCTTATGCGGATTCTCAGTTCCCTTAATTCGATGGATTACGTCTTCATTCCAAAATATCAAGTGGTTGACAATCTGCCAAATCGAATTGCTGATTCCCGAACTTGTCCATGCTGCCTCAGCTGCGATGACTCCATGAAGTGCCTGATCCATGGATGCAAACCAATCATTCTCATGGCAATGCATGTCGAGCTGTTCTAAAAACATTTTGGTTACAACCTGCATACAACCAATCTCCTCACTGTTTAGTGTAATCTGTCAAAGTTAAAAGACAAGAAATAATTTGACTATAGTATAAATTCCTCTATTGGGTACATTGGATCATCAACTCACAAACTTTTCCGTTATAGAACAGTTAACGGACGATGCTTTATTAAAACATTGCCTCCTCATAAAATTATCTATTTGGAAATGAGATATTTTTCTTTGAAGATTGGACTAAGCTCACTCCATACATCAAATTTATTACCATCTAAATCATAAAAAACAAAATTTCTTCCTGTGTGTCCTCTATCCTCAATCTCTCCAACTCTAATTTCAATTTGCTTAAAGTCTTTATGAATTGCTTCTAATGCATTTAATCCATTTACTTCGAATGTTAACGAAAAACGCTCATTTCCGTAAATATCGAAGAAATTAGAGCTTTGATTTTCATTAGACTTCACAAGAAAAATGCTTTGATTAGCAAAGTTTAAAATTGCTTTATCTTGATCTTTGTAGCTTAACTCTGCTCCTAATTTATTTACATACCAATCAGAAGAAAGGTCTACATTGGTTACTGGTATATATGTTGTACCAACTCTTAATAATTTCTCGCCCATTTTTTATCTCCTCCCAAATTCCGAAATATTCTAAATTTAATCATTCAACAAAAAACCCTTACTTCCTGCATTAAGTAAGGATTTTATACTGATTTATGCAACTGTTATTCAGCTAACTTCTCAATCGTTAAATAAGAAAGAAACCCAGGGCTGCCATTATGAACAGCACGAAGAGTTATTAATTTCAATTTTGACTGGTTGGGGTGTGCAGCAGGATGAATCAGTCTTCATTGACTCCACATCAGCTTTAGTATAGAAAAATTCCCATTCGTTTCCGTCAGGATCCGTCACCCAAAATTTATCCTGCGTTGCATAGCAGCAAGTAACATCCATTTCTTCACGGGCAAAGAAACCGAGTTTCTCTAATCGTTCTTTGTGCAGGAAAACTTCTTCCCGATTCTCGACCTGAAAACCAAAATGCCCCACCTGGTTTCCTGAAACCTCATCCTTTAAATTTAAGGTGAAATTAAGACCTGGATCTTCCAATAAAAACTTTGCATAATCTTCTTTTAATTTCACTGGTTCAGTATTAAATACCTTTGAGTAGAATTCAATTGATTGATTTAAGTCCATTACATTAATTCCTACATGTACCTTCATACTAATCCCTCCTTTAGGTCCTTATGATTTTTTTATATTAGCAGCAAGAGGACTGTTGTTCATCAGATGTGCCGCAGCAGGAAGGCTGTAAATTGGAAGTGCCGCAGCAGTAGTCTTCCTGTGTCGTTGCCTCCTTGATTTCATTATCACAGCCAGATGACTTTGAAGGTTTGCCAGTAAACTTGTTAATAATTTTCATTTTTAACAGCTCCCTTATTTAGTTTTGACTATAAATCAATTTTTTTTGATTTATAATTAAAGTATATTAGCAATTTTTTCTAAATGCAACCAATTTATCAAAATAATTTGATTAATTCTTTTAAGTGGTTTTTATCAATGGATTCAAATCTAATTAATGAAAGTCCCCACCTTGAATTAAAATTAACATTATGATAATTATCTATTTTACATATTAATCAAACTATTTTGATTTTACCGATTGACATATGAAAATTTTGGATATATGATTAACTCATCAAGAATTTTTGATTAAAGAAAGAGTGATTGCAATGAAATCAGAAATGACAAATCAAAATCAATCGACAGACCAGCTTTTTGAGCATTATGAGGGAAAGTTTAAAGCCATCGCAGATAAAAAGCGGCTTCAAATTATGAATATACTAACCCAGAATGGCTCCATGTGCGTGTGTGATCTCGCTCCACTAATGGAAATGAGCCAATCCAAACTGTCCTATCATTTAAAGATCTTACTGGATGCCAATATCATAAAAAAAGAAACAAAAGGCACCTGGAGTTTTTACGAGCTGAATCAAAAAGAATTAAATCACTTATTATCCTCAGAGTTATGCTGCTTGTTTAAACCTACTTGCTGCTAAATTTTTTTAAAGTATATATCAATTTTTTTTGATTAATAAGGAGGAGTTAAAGATGGATTATTACAATTATGAATTGATCATTAAAACAAAACAGCAGGAAATTGAAAGAATGTCTAATGAGGCATGGAAATTTGCAAACTCAAACGGAGAATCCTTTTTTAGAAAACTTGGCACAAGATTCTCTTCAGTAAAAGAAGTCTCAGAACAAAGCAAACAAAATCAATGTGTTTGCATTTGCGAATGCTAGGATGAATAAGCAAAATGGGCTAATTTAAGGATAAAAAAGTAAAGGAGCTGGTTTTTCACCAAGCTCCTTTACTACAACTAACAGCAGTATCTAATCCAACGTTAATGGCCAGAAATGCCTGAGCTTCACATTCCCCTTTGGCCACATCCATGCCAACTACTGGATTCAATGATTGTCTCTCCCTTTGTTATACTCGCCAATTATATAATTCGAGTGAATTTTTAGGTGGAAATAAGCTATTTAGTTATGTGTATGCTTTTCCCTACATTAAGTTATTACTAACGAACATCCCTAAAAGCCAACCAACGAGTCCGCTTATTAAACCTAAAATAATCATTGCTGACCCTTGCTTATCCCCCTGGTAATCTCGCCTTATTACAACTCCTATGGATATCGGAAAAAACAAGAGCATAGGCGGTATTATATTAAAAGATAATAAAACAACAGATAACCACCCGATTGTTAGGAGTATAGCTTTACCATTTTTTTGTTCATCTTTCATCAACATACCTTATTTCACATCCTGAATTTTACATTTATACCGAATTCCATCATATAGATAGCTTAATAATTATTGTTCTTTGTTTACTTTATTACCTTCTGGAATTAAGAAGTTTTTAATATCCGTTCTTTATTTGCTTCCAAATGACTGATAATTTCTTGAATTTGAGGATCATAGCTGCGAATAGTTTCTTCATTCGATGTGAGGTTTTTCTGAACAAATTCTTTCCATTCCATTTCAAGCTGCTCTACTTTTTTCCCATAGATCTTATCTATTTCATCAGTCAAATTGGGGCGATCATATATTTTCAGAAATTCTCCAATACCATATTGATTAATAAGATAGTTTGAGAATGAAGCAGATTCTATATACCCCAGCCACCTTAAAGAATAGGAGTCTTTATTTAAATTTGAATGGGTGAAAATTTTATCCTTACTCAGCAGCGTTTCCAGAGGAATACTGATTTCTTGGGTCATTAAATATTTCATAATATCGTGAACATCTCCCTGATAATTGGGAAACACTCTTCTATCCGAATAGAAATCCTGCATAAAGATTGCAAGACCTTCCAGTGTGGCATGCCCTTCAGTAGAGCCAAAAAAAACATGGGTAAGTTCGTGAATAAGAGGATAATTTCCTTCTTTTACCCAGTAAAGATGGATGGTGTTACCGTTCGTATAGCTTACCTTCTTATCATCATACAGGTGTAAATATATTATAGAAGGAGAAGACATTGGTGCATTTTCTTTTTGAAGAGCATTGTAAAAACTAAGAGTTTCCTCTTTAATTTGCTTTATGGTAGCTTCAGAAAAACTGCCATTATTGAAAATATTTATTTCAATTTCCCCATCTTGCGTTTTAAATTTCCGAAAATCATTCTCTTGTGAAGAAAGTTCTTTATCGGATACTGGTGAATCTGTTTTATGGCCGCTGCAGCCAGCAAGAACTAACAATATCAAAAATACAAAAGAACCAAGTGTAATATACCTGCTCAACATTCTCCCACCTTCTTTAGAAAAGATAGTTATATGAAATTTCAATCCTAATAATCCCTTATGTAAAAATTCTTTTGTAACTATTTAAACGAACCCTCTTTATTACTTATATTACGGTTTAACTGTTAAATGGTTTCAATATTCCCATAATTCAATTTATTCTTTACCTGCATTCACCCTTTTTACCTGCCCCATGAGTACATTCCTTCGTAAAGAAGAAAGCCGATTATCCTACTTAGAAAAAGGAAAATCGGCTATTTCTTTATAAAATAAGTCTGTTTGTAAAACTTGATAATCGCCTTGGCAAGCCTGGCTGGTGGCAGCCTTTTTGATAATCTGGGCATTCTGAACAGCCTATTTCTTGGCCATGCAAATTAGTCATCTTCAAATAATTTTTCTCCTCGGTGGAGGCGCATGGCAATTTGTGCTGTATGCGGCATTTCTCTAGCAGTTGGGGCATGGCCTGCCAGATAACGTGTTAATGCGAGGATCAATGTTTCCTGTGCATATCCAGCAAACTCGGAATCCTCTTTTTCCCAATGATCATGTTCGACCATTGCTGCTTCATACATTTGAAATGAATGAAACTCTGCATCTTCTCTTAGTAAAGCATGCCCGAGCGTATTGAAGAGTTCACTTTTATCACCGCCGCGTGCCAGGTAATTTACTACCCATCTTGCTGATTCTGCAACCTGTTGTTGTTGATTCATCATCTCCAATAATTCTGAAGGATTCTGCGGTTCAGTTTCCACATCCTTTGGTTGCGGTCTTCTTGCAGACGGTGTATTGAGAAAACGATCAAGATACACACTCATTGCACCATGGAAAACAGCTCGGGTCAATTCAGGTGTAGTAGAGCGGCGTAACGATTCATGTACCGCATGTGCATGTGTAAAAGTATGAAGTACAGTAATCCAATCCCTGAAATCATTTTGTACATGGAAACGGGAAATCCGGTCAGCAGCCGCTAAAGCTACGAGCTGGGCCAAACGGGAAGGAGTGACGCCATTTTTAAGTGCATCCAACATCGTATTTATCGTTTTTATAGGGTCATCTGATAAAATTTGTTCAACCAATACTGTTTCATCGATATCAGCATCGCTTCGTGATGAGACATTAGCAAGGATATCAGGTAATTTCCGGAACGCCTCCATTAATGGTTTGACCAAGTTCACAGGTGATTGCCAGCTATGGGATTCTTCACTGCGGGATATATCACCGATACCAGGTAACAATGATGACAATACATAAGGTCGATGCTCAAAACCGATCTGATTTAAGATCTCGAATGCTTTATTATGAAAATCAAGAGTATGACCTGTATTTACATAAAAATGATCGGTGACCGCTGTCATCATCATGTCAGCAAGCTGTTCGTTCGAGAATCCCAATTCGATCGCGGTCAATAGCACCCGCTCAGCTCCCTGTGAATCGTGCACCTCGACACAATGACGATACCATTCTGATAATTGTTCGAATGATTGGGTATTCTTTTCATTTGATACAGGCAGGGATCCAATTAAAAAACGTGTTCCCATTCCGGAACTTTCCCGTGCAACGTGAACCAGGCCTTGGAACAGCGCTAAAACCTGCCCAGTTTTATCCAATATTGGCAATACATTTGTCATGGCTGTTAAAATCGTTAATCCCGATCCCCATCCGAGCCTCCGATGTGCAGTTCCGAATTCGACGCCGATTTTTGCAATCTCAGTCGCTGGAAAACCAGCTTCCATCAATCCGACAACCGATTTTGCTATGACAAGACTAATATTTTGCTCAAGGCAGTCACGTAATCGCTGCCTCAATTTTTCGATTGTCACCTTACTAAAAGGAACCGGGTGAACCCAAACCTCACCTTCCTTAATCTCGACAGGATAAGTAGGGACATCATCTGCCCATGGATCCAGGGTTCCTCCGCTTTTTATATCAAAGCGGGCATGATGCCAGTGACACGTCAATATCCCATCACATAGGCTTCCTGTATGGAGGGGAAAGCCCATATGCGGACAACGGTTATCCACCGCATAAACTTGTTTTTCGTAAACAAATACGGCAATTGCATGACTTCCACCTTTAATTACCTTTGCACCTTCATCTTCAAGCGTCTTTAATGAACCTGCATAAATCAATTCTGACAATGGTATCACTCTCCCTAATGAATTCATAGAGGATTAACAATAATTGTTATCTATTATTTTATATTATTGATGGAATACAGGAATCCTTCATAGGTGTGGACTTTTTTCATCCAAAAGTCTGAGAATCGACCCAAAGACAAAGGTCTAACTTCGATATGCTCTCGCTTCCAATAGCCATTCATGTATTGATAATCTTATGAATCTGAATCGCTTCCATGTTATTTCAGCTGTTCCCTTTTTTGAGGAAGGGATAAATTTTTGATTTGCCTCCTCTCACAACGACTATGACTGGTAACCTTCAATTCTGAATTTATTACACAGATTATAAGCAATTGTGTAATCTGATATTTTCTTAAAGTAACCTGCCCCGTTAGCTAAAGAAGAGAATTACTTTACTTCTATGGCAAATGCATAATTAGCATCTCCATTAGATGTGTTCTCTTTCTTTTCATCCATCCACCATGCGCCATATGAATAGTAATAAATCCCTTTTTGTGCAGGCGCTGTGAAATGATTGTTACTTATTTTAACTTCCGATTCTTCAGCGTTGCTTATTTGCAGAACATGAATTTTATTTGGTTTTGGTTCATATTCCATAATAAAAGTTACAATATCACCAGGACTTACTTCAATTGGTTCACTGCCTTCCAAAAGCTCGATTGGTCCAGCTTTATCCACACATTCAGCTTGACCTTTCGACGACCAGCAATAAGTTCCAAGTATAGTTTCGAACCTTTCGTTATCCACCTCTATAAAGGCTTTAGGTGGCTTAGGCTCTTCTTGAGTCACACCTTTATTTGTACACCCAGTGATGATTAAACCCAAGAGAACTATAATAAGGTACCTTTTCTTCATGATTGTCTCCTCCTAAAAAAAGAATGCACCAATATCTAAGCAGGCATCTGTTTATCTATTTAGACGATGTTCGTTATGTATTGTTGCATCCAAAACGAATGAATATATAAAAACGCAAACTAAAAGGGCAATTATCCTTTTGAGGACCAATGCCCAATTATCATAATAGGATTGTTTTGTTGGACAAACCTGCCCTTTCGTATTATAAGGTCAACTAGAAATGAAAATATTTCTGGTTGACCATTTTTTATATCGATATATGATCTAACGGCTCCGTTAACCAGAAAAAGTAAAGTGGGGACATAATAAAATAAAAATTATATAAAATTTTGAGCCACTCTTATTGGGAAAAATAGCCATTAATAATATAACCAATTTTCCACATCCTATTTAAATAACAAATATTTGGAGGTATTATCATGGCACAATTAAAAGATATCATGACATCAAATGTTGTTACAGTGAACGAAACACAGAGCGTACAAGAAGCTGCGGCATTAATGAGCCAATATAATATCGGAGCTATCCCTGTAGTAAATAACAGCAAGCAAATAGTTGGGATTGTAACAGATCGTGATATTACCCTTCGTACGACTGCTCAAGGAGAAAATCCTCATACACCGGTCTCTCAAGTTATGACTGCACAGCAAATCGTACAAGGGACACCTGATATGGATGTTCATCAAGCATCAAATTTAATGGCACAGCAGCAAATTCGCCGATTGCCGGTAGTTGAAAATGGACAAATAGTGGGGATGGTAGCTTTAGGGGATTTAGCCGTACAAAATCAATATGCAAACGAAGCAGAACAGGCGTTGCAAAGCATTTCAACTCCTTCTGCACCACAAGAATAGTAAGGAGTTCGTTTGATTTTACGAAATAATATAGCACAGACCTCCACTAGGTCTGTGCTATTAGGTTATATTCAAAACAAAACAAAGAAACTGAGAACTTCCGATAACAGCCGACATCTTCGTTAAGCGCAGGGCCGAGTTATCTTCCCCTTTAAAGAGGAGAAATTATTAACATCTACTTGTAAAATATTGTTTTTATCTACTTCTAGACGTGAATTTCCGTAAATAGTTACCTTTTATACGGACAACGGCATCATGAAAAATTTGGTCATTATACCTAAAATTAAAAACTAATTTAACCATAGTTTTAACAGTTTCAGTTCTATAAGTATTCTGAATCCTCAATTAACGGGAGTATAATACATCGCTTCCTCTGCCTTTCCGTCTTGAAAAATTAAAAGCGGTGTACCATTTGAAATTTTTATCCACCCTGATTAACCTTTATAACTGATATATCCAGTTTCAACTAGTTCTTTAAGTCCCATAAACATTAAGTTCCAACCATGTTCAGACTGATCATGATACTCGCCTAGAACCCTTTCAAGATCTGCTTTTGTCCAGCTTTCTTCTGGAGCAACGTGGATGAGCTGGTTAAAAGTCATTTCACAACCTGTAGGAATTTCTTTTATCTCAACAGTAATTATATCTTCTAACTCACTAAATTGAGGCATCTTAAAAGTAAATACCAATTTTTTTGGAGGATCAATTTCAAGATACTCTCCAACTGCTCGGTAGTCATTTCCCCCTCTATGGTCCACGATCTCCCAACCCCCTCCTACTTTGGGTTCATTCTGTGTGACCTTGTTCGTCCCTTCTAACGTAAATAACCACTTTTTCATCATTAAGGGATTCAACCATGCGTCAAAAACTCTTTCAGGTTTTACATTAAATTCTCTTTTCATTGTTAAAGTTTTAGTTGAGATGTTATTCATAAAATTCTCCTTACTTTGGTTTAGTGTTCTTTCTTTTTGGCTTTCAATAACTCACTTTCCAGAAAATCAAAACGATTGCTCCAATATTTTTCATAAAAATGAAGCCATTCCGTTGCTTCAGATAAGGATTCAGTATTTAAGCGACAAATGTGAGTTCTTCCATTTACACTCCTTTCTACTAAATTTGCTCCCTCAAGAACCTTAATATGCTTTGAAATCCCAGCAAGGGACATATCAAAAGGCTCTGCTAATTCAGAAACTGTCCTTTCTTTTTGCGCCATCATATGAACCATTTCTCTTCTTGTTGAATCAGCTAAAGCATGAAATATTTTATTTAAATTATCATTATTATGGTTAACCATGTAGTTAAATATAGCAGATATAATATTCACATTCAACCATTTGGTTAAATATAAAATCTTTCAACTTATTTTTTCCATAATATAGCCCGATTGTTGAATAATAGTTAAGACGATTCCTTCACTAACCCTTTAATGAATAAAAAAGGCAGCATCAAAAGGGAACTTTGCTCATCGGTTGCAGCTAAATTAAAGGATGCATTAGATTGTTATTAAAATACTTGTAATCCCCATAAAGATAACAGAGGGAGAAAGAAATACTAAAAAGCGTTAATTCATAAAACAAGCGTTAATCCTTCTAGGATCAACGCCTGGTTAATTTATAAATTTTCAGCCAATCTTACCTTCTGTATGTTAAATTTCGTTATTTGATCTCGTTTAAATGTTCTTCCAGACGATTCCAAGTATCTGTAATGCCCTGCAGCATACCCATTTCCATTACGGACTGGAGCGCCTCTGCGGATACATATTCACCACGGTTAATTAATTTTGTTTTGCCGTCGACATCCACAAATTCCAGAGTCACTTCTGTAGATGGCATTTCCTCATTAATAGTCCCTTCAGCATCGGAAAAGTAGTCAGTATAGCTGATGCTCTCCGGCTCGCTAATTTCTTTGTATATCCCCTTGCCCCAGGATTCCATGCCATAGAATTGTCCCTGATTCCGGTCAACACACTTCATGCAATAATGCCATACTCCACCAGGTCTGAAGTCAACGCTGCAAACTGGGAGCTCCCAGCCTCTCGGACCCCACCAATGTTTCAGGTGTTCCGGCTCTTTAAACATTTTAAAGACAAGCTCGCGCGGTGCATCGAATACGCGCTCCAATACCAGCACTCGTTCATCTTCAACTCTTGAAAGCATTGCATTATTTGACATTGTTACTCCTCCATTAGAAGCTGTATTTTTAAAACCGTCTGTAACTCAAGAGACAGATCTTGTTGAGCTTACTCCATTTTTATGTCATCAATTCAAAGGTTTTTTGCCCTGCAATACGTTAAGGTAATCATCCAGCCTATCCATCCTGCCTTCCCATAATCGACGATAGGAATCAAGCCACCTATCCAGTTCTTGAAACGGTTCAGGCCTGATTTTATAAATCCTGCGGTTGGCGATCGGCTGAACCTCCACAAGGCCAGCGTCACAAAGAACGCGAAGATGCTTGGAAGTTTGGGGCTGGTTCAACTCAAGTTTTTTTGCGATATCCCCCACCGGAAGCGCTCCTTCCAGCAGCAGGTCAATGATATCCAGGCGGTTGGGCTCAGCCAGTGCACTGAAAATTTGCCCGTTCATGTTGAATCATCTCCCAGAGTGATTGTGTTCACTTTTCCCATTTCAATAGTAGATCCCACCCCCGCTTCCTTATTGTAACTTTCCTTAAGAATAATATACACCATCAGGAATATTCCTGTAAAGGAATATTATAAAAAATTTTAAAAATAGGCTATAGGGACCCGCCTTCTTCATCAGCAAAAAAAACAATCAGAAAAGCAGGATTATAGTCTTGAATATTTCTTCCTGGAATAGTATGAATAGACATCTTAAATGGTATTCATGTGTTACCTGAATAATTAGGAGGGATTCTTTCTGAAAGCAATCGTGTATCAAAAATATGGTTCTCCAGAAAATCTTAGATTGACAGATATAGAAACACCGGTACCCAAGGATCAAGAGGTACTCGTCAAGGTTCACGCATCGTCTGTGAATTATGGAAACCTTGTCCTTTTAAAAGGAAAACCATTCCTGGCACGCTTTGCCTACGGTCTTCTAAAACCAAAGCACACGATACCAGGTGGTGACATTGCAGGACAAGTGGAAGCAGTGGGAAAAGAAGTCACACAGTTTCATCCAGGCGATAAAGTGTTCGGAGATCTCTCAGGCTGCGGGTGGGGCGGTTTTGCTGAATATGTATCTGTCCCTGAAAAGGCCCTTGCTTTAAAACCAGCTAATATTTCCTTTGAGGAAGCAGCCGCAGTACCTATGGCAGGAGTCACGGCATTACAGGCCCTAAGGGATAAAGGTAATATTCAGGCAGGCCAGAAGGTCTTGATTTATGGGGCCTCAGGCGGTGTGGGAACTTTCGCCGTACAAATTGCCAAATCATTTGGTGCAGAGGTTACCGGCTTATGCAGTACAAGAAATTTAGACATTTTAAATACGCTTGGAGCGGACCATGCCATCGATTATAAAAAGGTGGATTTCACCAAAAGGACAGAGAAATATGACCTTATTCTGGCTGTTAACGGCTATCAGCCAATTTCTGTATATAAGCGTGCTTTAAGATCTAATGGAACTTATGTGCTTGCCGGAGGTTCAGGAGCACAATTTACACAGGCAATGGTCCTGGGTCCGTGGATTTCTTTAACAGGAAATAAAAAAATGAGCAGCATGCTGCAGAGGCAAAACCAGAAAGACCTGATTTATTTGAAAGAACTACTTGAAGCCGGCAAAGTAAGGCCAGTCATTGATCGATCTTTTAAATTAGGTGAAGTGGATAAAGCTTTCAAATACTTTGAAGAAGGTCACGCTCAAGGAAAAGTGATCATTACGATTGCAGAAGCCTAATTGAGAATAATGGCGGGCAAGCTTTAATTTCATCCCTTGAGGCTAACTCCACTAAAGCTTAAAAGTCAAAAATAGCTGCACCCTCTAAAAACCATTCCTGCTTTCCCCATTTTAGATAGTGTGAATAAATGAAAAAAGATGCTTTAAACCTTTCTACCCCGGACTGAAGCACTTGTTTGAGAAAATATTCCCACATATAAATTCCAATAATAAACAAAATAAATAAATCCGAAATAAAAACAGACATTATTCAATCGAAATGGGGTCTGACATTATGGAGATGGAGCATCTGATCCTTGCAGCCATGTGGATTTTTGGCTTTTTAGGCTTCATTATGTTTATTCCGCGAAAAAACTTGCGCCATGGATTGCTGGCATATTTGATGTTTCAGGCGATCATCTGGCTTTGTGATATGCCTGCTTTTGAATTTGGTTTATTAAGTGCGCCAATTCGGGAGTTTCCAAAAGCAACAGATCTCGCTATTACAATCAATTACTTTTTTTATCCTGTACTGTTCTCCATCTACTACGTTAAAAAAAGAGTAAATGGTTCCATGCGGTACCGAGTTTCATACTTTTTGATTTGGGTTTCAGCGGTTACTTTGTACGACATGATCATCGAGTCATATACAGACCTATTAGAATACGGTTCCTTGACCTGGTATGGGATGTGGATGTATATTGCTTTCCTCTTTTTTATAAGTGAAGTTTGCTGTAATTGGTTTTATAAAGACAAAGCTCTGTTTCAGGCAGAACGGCGGGAGACCTCATGAGGATTGAATGGTGGATATTAGTAATGGTATATATGGCAGCGACTGCCATTCTCTTCTTCATTCCGAAAAACAAAATTCGGCTTGCGGTTATGGCTGCCTTATTTAAGCAGTTTATTACGTTTCTGGCAGGTCTGGCTGTCGTGGAGATGGGAATGCTTGAATATCCGATTCGGCTATTCCCTTCCATCAGCCGGACAAGCTTTACGTATGAGTATTATGCCTTTCCGGTTATTTGTGCCGCATTTAATGTATGGTATCCGAATGAACGGAGCCATGTTCTTCAATTCAGTTATTTTGCAGGTTTTGCATCTGTATTGACCTTTATTGAAGTCCTGATCGAAAAATACACCGATCTCATTAACTATATACATTGGGAATGGTATATTACCTGGTTTTCATTATGTCTTTCCTTCTATATCAGCCGCTTATTTTGTAATTGGTTTTTTCAAAAAGCGAATGCTTAATATTTTTGTCATTCTGGCTTACAAAATGGTTATTAAGGGGCTTGTTCTGATATGCAAACATCGTTTGTTGTCTTTTTTATCATGGTTAGCTTATTGTTTGGTGCCTGGAAACGGCTGAATGAATTTTATCCCACCTTATTATTTTGGATTATAGGCGACCTGCTATATGCTTCGCTGCTTCATGACTTCAGGGTTTGGGAATTCCGTCCTGTATGGATTGATCACTATATACTTCCCACACACACCATTATTGCAACAGCCATAGCATTTCTAATCTATCCATCTGTTATTGTGGTGTACTTGGGAAGATTTCCTAAAACCATTTTCAGAAGAATAGGCTGGGTTGTTTTCTGGACTCTGATTTTCGAGGGTATCGAATTAATTGCTTATTTTAATAAAAGCATCATTCATCAGTATGGATGGACACTTGCCTATTCCTTTCTTTTTAACCTTGTGACTTTTTCCTTGCTGCCCATCCATAAATGGAAGCCATGGGCTGCCTGGGTTTTAGCATTTTTAAGCATTCTTCTTTTATGGATCATCTTTCATCCCCCGCTTCCTCACTAAATGAATCCGGCCCGCTGCCCCGGACACATAGGACGCGGGTCCGGATTAAAAGGATGGCGGAGTCACAGAGAAAAGGATAGCAGCTTTTCCATCAAAATTATTTTCCCACTTATGCTTCATATAAGCTGGTATTTTGACACTGTCACCAGCTTCTAGGATGTATTCAGCTTCATCCAGGTACACCTTGATTTTCCCTTCCAATACATAAGCAACCTCCTCCCCTTTATGCTCCAAAAGCTTCTCCGATGAGGAGGTTCCGGATGGGATATTCATGATCGCGGTTGCCAGTGTTCCGGTAAAAGCAGGCGACAATAATTCATAGGAAATGTTTTCAACCACCATATGTTTACGTTCATTGACTCGCACGACTAAATCCTCCGTATTCGTCTCTTCGAGTAAAAAACTGAAGGTCGGAACATCAAGAGCTTTGGCTAAAACCTTCAGGGTTTGAATGGAAGGATTCGCGATCCCCCGTTCAATCTGGCTTAACATGGAAGGTGTAATGTCAGCTATTCTGGCTAATTCTCTGCTGCTATAGCCCTTCTCCTTCCTGAATTTCTCCACTTTTTTGCCAATATCTATATTTTCCATAACCCCGCTCCTCATTTTTTAAAAATATTTGAACAAAAAATCCTCATCGTGTGTTAAATTATATTTAACATTTGTTAAATTGTATTTTAACACATTAGCAGGGAGTGAAGAAAATGAATGATTTCTTTACGTTTTTGGTTCTTTCATTGTTTGTGGTAATGAGTCCAGGGATCGATACAGCCCTTATTACCAAAAGGACGATTGCAGACGGAAGGAAAGATGGCTATAAAATGGGACTTGGGATTACAGCCGGCTCTTTAGTGCATACCTTTGCGGCTGCTTTTGGACTATCAGCCATCTTAATGCAATCTGCTGCTGCATTTGAAATCATTAAATATGCCGGGGCTGTTTATTTGATTTATCTAGGGTTATCTTCATTCATCTCGATGAAAAAGAAGAAAGATGCAGGCATCGAAACTGAGGTTAATTCCGATATGAAAAAGTCTGCTTTTAAACAGGGACTCCTTTCAAATGTTCTCAATCCCAAGGTTGCGATGTTCTTCCTAACTTTTCTGCCGCAATTTGTGAAGACAGGCGAAAATGCATCACAGCAGCTGATCATCATGGGGATTATTTACACATTGCTGAGCATATCCTGGTTTTTCATCTATGTCTACTTTATCAATTACATGCGGGAATGGCTTATGTCCCCGAAAGTTCAAAGGGTTATGGATAAAGCAACAGGGCTTGTTCTAATTGGATTTGGATTAAAGTTAGCGCTGGATAAACAGCATTAAATTGTAAAAAACATTGGATAAGCCCAATGTTTTTTTTACTCCCACGATAAGCTTGTATTCAAATTAGAGAGGAAATGGTAATGGCGAAAGAGCAGCAATGCTTCGGCAATCAATGATAAATTCTCTTTCTGCCGGAACAGCTCCCGGCTGCTGGGAGAAGGTAAATATTGCGCAGCACGATTCTTCTTTAAATCGGACAAAAGAAAACTCAGTAGCCTGAGGGCTTTGACCAGGACCTAAAGCTAAAAATTCCGCAGTACCTTTCAGCATAATCAAAAACTCCTGCCCTTCTCTCGCATTCCTTAGAATACTGCAGGCACATCCCTCACAAGCCAATGGCAGCAGTTCACACCACCAGCATTTTCCTAAACCAAACATACTATCACCTCCTATATAACCATCATATTTCTGAAAATTTATTTGGACAGACCATAGTCCCGATGTTATAAAAATGAATACATTGCCCACCTGAGGATGGATTTCAAATGGAAGTGTTTGGCCTGTACATCTGCTTATCCAAGCAGTACCAGATTTACTGACAAAAAAACTGAAAATAAGCAGTTGATTATTGTCACGTCCATACTGTATGATACATAGTATAAACCATATAGTGTATGTCATATAGTATATCAAGCGAGGTGAGTAAATGAGTACGCTGCTGAATTCGTTAACAACAGAGCTTCGGAGAGGAACACTGACGCTGGCGGTTCTGAGCCAGCTGCGGACACCGCAATACGGGTATTCGCTGGTTCAGTTATTGGAGGACTCCGGCATAAATATTGATCAGAGCACGTTATATCCCTTGCTGCGGCGTCTGGAAAAACAGGAGCTGGTGACCAGCAGCTGGGATCATACTGAGAGCAGGCCGCGTAAGTATTATGTATTGAGTGATCTGGGACTGGAGACTTTTCTGAAATTAAGAGAGGAATGGATCAACAATTCCAAACAGCTATTCGGGCTGTTGAAAGGGGATGAGGAAGATGAATTTTATTGAGGTATATATACAGGAAGTGACCAGGAGGCTGCCTGAAAAGAGCCGTGCGGACATCGCACTCGAGCTGCAGTCAACGATTGGGGATATGCTTCCGGATGATTACAATGAGGAGGATGTTAAGGAGGTCCTTGGTAAATTGGGAAGCCCTGCCGCTTTAGCAGCCGGATACCGGGATCAGCCGATGCATCTCATCGGACCGCGCTATTTTGATGTTTATGTGTCATTATTAAAAATGATCCTGCCGATTGCCGCAGCGATTTCATTGATTTCCGTTGCTGCCGAGTTTATTTTTGACTTTAACCGCGATGATACCATCATCAATGCGGTGCTCGGTTTCATGGGCTATGGAATCTGGAGACTGATTGAAGTGGCGGTTCAGGTATTCTTCTGGCTGACGATTGTGTTCGCGGTTATTGAGAGGATGGATAAAGGAAAAGAGCAGCATCCGTTGTCGCCAAGCTTAAAACCGTGGACTCCGGAAGATTTGAAAAGCATCACGTATATTCCGAAGAAGAAAGCCATTTCTAAGTTTGAGGTTTTTGGAAGCTTAATGTGGACTGCCATTTGGGCAACCCTGTACTTTTATGCAGACCGGCTAATGGGAATCTATAGAGGCGGCGGTGAAGGACTGGAGTTCCAGATTGCCGCAGTAAACCAGGATGTTCTGCTCGGATACTGGCCAATTGTTGTGGTCATCATTGCGCTCGAGGTGGGATTGGCACTCTACAAATTAATCATTGGCCAATGGACGAAAAGGATGGCGATCTTCAATACCGTCCTTGAATTGTTTGCTACCATCGTGTTCATCTTCATTTTACTGAACCCGAATTTGCTCCAGCCTGAATTCACAGCATACATGACCGATTTATTCTCAATCTCAGCCGCACAATTTAAAAACTGGCTGCTTGGCGGCATCATGATTGTATTTATCTTTTATGCTGGAATGAGTATCTTTGATGGGATACGCAAATCAAGAATTCAATAATGTGAAGTCCACAATCAAAATGCCTGTTCTCAAAAAATTGAGAACAGGCATTATTGAATAGATTATAGAATTTTAACATTACCAGAAGAATATGAGTCTGGCTCGCTGCTAATCTCGGTAAAGTGATCAGGTGCCACTCTTGCTTTGATTTTCATGGCAATGATATAAACAAGTGCTGAAGCAATGATGGACTGGACAGCTGGGAGGCCAAAAGAATGTACATATTGAGTATAATAGCCGACAAAAGTTCCTGCTATTAATGCGATGGTCGCCATCCAATTCCATCCTTTATTATCGGTCCATTGCTGTTTTCTGATAAAAAAGAAATCTGCCATCATAACACCGCCAATGGCAGGATAAATTAAAGCCGTCATATAAAGAAAATCCATAAAATAATCGAGTATGCCTGCTAAAGCAATGACAATGGAAATAATCGTACCAGCCAAAGTCAGCAAGGCTCTCCCTTTATTCGAGTTAACATTCAGCATATTAGCCAATGCCAGACCCATACTATAGTTATTTACCAATTGACTCGTCCAAGTGGCTAACCATAAGATGAGGAATCCCCATACCGGAAATCCTAAGTTCATCATGACATTTACAATATCCGCATCGCCAACCCCTATGGACATGATGGCGCCTACATAGAATAGCGGAAAACCAACGGCAATTATGCCCAAGGGAATTAGTATGTTGTCTTTTACTGCAGGCTTCGCATAGCGTGTATAATCTGAGGCAATGACCCATTGTGAAACATTTATGCCAATTACTAAACTGACGGCAGCAAGAAAAGTCATTTGTGGTTCAGGGTTCCAGGATGCTATCTTTTCCCAGCCGATATTTTTTAAAGCATAGAAAATGCCGCCTGCAATTAATAATAATCCTGCAGGGACAGCTAAATAATCTGTCCACTTCATGGAGGAGTATCCAATAATGGATGGAAGGGCAAATAGAAGGCCGGCAATGATGGTTACAATGGCCCAAAGGAACCACTCAGTCTGATAATCTATTCCAAACATCGCTGCTATGGCATTTCCTGCCACAGCTGTCTGGAGTGCCCACCACCCCATTGAAACGATAAATATAGTCAATCCTACAATAAATCGTGCCTGATTGGACCCAAAGCTTGTTCTGGCAATTACTGACGATGAGCGGCCAGTTTTTGCACCGATGTATCCTGCAAGGGCATTACCGATCCATTGAAAAATAAACAAAGCTGCTGCCAGGATCCAGAATAGCTTCCCGAGACCAAAGCTTGCTGTCAATGTTGCACCAACCATTAAAACTGGAATTGTAAATTCAAGTCCCCCAAAAATGATGGCAGGTGATATCCAGTGCTGCCTTTCATTTATAGGCACAGAAGCAAGAGCTTCATCTTTTCCTCCGCTTTTTCTTAAAGACACATCCTGCATCCCTGTCCAACTCCTTATGATTTTATATCGGAATATTCTGTAAAATCTCCTTATAATAAAGACCTTGCCCATGCAAGGTCTTTATGGGGAAAATGGTTAACCAACCAATACCCACACAATTTCACAATCTTCATCACTGTCATTATAGGCAATATGTTCTTGCCCTGCAGGAATAAAGGTTGCATCTCCGCTTGAAACCCGATAGGTTCTTCCCTTCGTTTCTGTTACAATTGAACCTTTTACTATAATCGAATATTCATTTTCTTTATGATTCGAAACTCCTGTTAAAGGGACTCTCTTTCCTGGAGGAATGACAACCGTTCCAACTTTCAAGTCTCCAGCTAATGCTTTTTGTGAGAATACTGTTTTAAGAGGAACTGCGGCATTTGAATCAATCTGGATATTCTCTATATTTAATACGTCCACTTTATTCACCTCTTGTCTGACGTTCTTCTGTTAAACCTTCGACAGCATATGTTTTCTCGTTTACTTTTACCCCAAAGTCCGCTTCTGCCTGCGATGCAGTGATATAGCCATTTTTCACATCTTTGGCTACTTTTTCTGCAGGGCGCTTGAAAGGTTCTCCATATCCGCCGCCTGTGGCAGTGACTAATTTTACGACATCACCTTTATTCAGCGGGTACCTGGGATAGATCCCAAATGGGCCATCGGTTTCACCATTTGCTTTTTCAATATAAACCTTGTTAGCTGAACCTTCTTTGCCCTCATTCATGCCCCAAGGAACAAACTTATTTCGTCCAAATGTTACAGAAACCATTTGATTGTCAGTTAAGGCTTTATATGAACGAATAACACCTGAACCGCCAATATACTCTCCTGCTCCTGCTCCATCCGTATGCAAGCTGTACTCATCTACCATAATTCCATACCTTGTTTCAGCCACTTCAACTGGGACATTATATGTTTCACCATCACCAATGCAGAATTGCCCTCTTGCACCATCCTGACCTTCAGATGCACCCCAGCCGCCAACTGAAGGTTCAACAATTAAAAATGGTTCATCTGTATCCTGATGCAATCCTGATAATACGACCGAACAAACTGATAAAAGGTGACCGGCATTAAGCCTATGTGGAATCACAGGAGCAAGAGCCTTCCAGATCAAATCAGCTCCCGCAAGCATGCTCTCCCAATAGATTGAAACAGGAGCTGGCCGTTCTGCTGAAAGAACTGAACCTTTATCCGTAATAACCTCCAATGGGCGAAACACTCCATCGTTCGCATCTTGAGATGGGTTCGTAATGGCAAGGAAAATCGTTCTTACTGCCGAGACAAGTGCAGTATAAGAACAGTTTACAGGTCCTGGAACCTGAGGATGGCTGCCCCTAAAATCAGCAACAAATTTATCATCAGAGATGGTTACTTTAACTTTGATCTTGAATGGCCCATTTCCAAAGCCATCATCATCAATAAATCCTTCTGCATGAAAAGTGCCCTTTGGCAGTTTGGTTAATTCCTGACGCGCAAGCTGTTCGCCGTGGTCAAGGAGATAATCTACTGATGATAAAAATAATGGCTTCCCATGCTTTTCACATAATTCCTTAACCCGTTTTTCACCTGTTTTAAGGGCTGCAACCTGAGCCCACATATCTCCCAGCGACAATTCCGGGAATCGGACATTCGCTTCAATGATATCGACAATAGCCTGATTGATTTCGCCTTCATTGAAAAGCTTTACACTTGGAAATTGCAAGCCTTCCTGAAATATATCTGTAGCATCGTTGCTGAAGGAACCTGGATCTTTTCCTCCCACCTCAGTCCAATGGGCCTTATTGGCAGAGAAAGCAACAATTTCTCCTTTATAAAATATCGGCATCACCAGTCCCACATCCGAAAGATGGGAACCGCCTCCGCCATATGAATCATTAATGATGATAATATCGCCCTCTTTTAGCTTTCCATCCCCGAATTTCTTGAGTGTTTGCTTTACCATATCTGAAAGCATCCCAATAAATCCTGTAACACCATTCCCTTGTGTCAAAAGCTGGCCCTTCGCATCGGTAAGACCGCTCGCATAATCCAGGACTTCATAAATAATAGGGCTCATTGATGTTTTGGCAAGGGCAATAAACATCTCATCTCCGATGGCAACAAGTGAATCTTTCACAATCTCAAGTGTAAATGGATCTACTTTACTGCGAACAATTTGCGTCATTTATTCCACCCCTGTTTCAATGATTAGATTTCCGTACTCATCTACAGTCAAGGACTGACCTGGATAAATAACCGTAGAAGCAGACTGTTCCTCTACAATGGCTGGCCCGGAAATTTGCATGCCTTTCCCAAATAAACTCCGGTAATATACTTTTGTTTCAACCCAGCCTTCCTCTTCAAAATAGACCGGCCGTGTTTCTTTGTATGCTTCTTGTATGTCGCTGCTTATAGAACTAATTTTTTTCATCTGAGGTTTTAGTACTTTCCCAAAAGCTGTTAAATGCAGATTTACAATTTCTGCTGGTGTACCTTCAAGCTTAAAGGTATAGTGCTGTTCATGAAGATCGCCAAAGCGCTTAACTACTTCTGAGAGGGTTTCCTTAGACCATTTCCCATTCGGAACAGGAACCTTTACAGTATGCTCCTGCCCAAGATATCGAATATCTGCAAATCTCGTAAATAAGACCTTTTCTTCCGAAACGCCCTCTTCCTGATATTGGTTAAGTGCTTGAGCTTCAATTGAATTCCATTCGTTATTCAGCTCAGCAGGATCGAGTTCATTTATTCTTCTGATATATGTCTGGATGTAGTCATGCCTTAAGTCAGTCATGAGCATTCCCCATGCAGAGAACACGGAAGAGGCGACTGGAACAATCACTTTTTTCACACCCAGCTCTTTAGCCAATGCAGGTGCATGCATCGATCCGCCGCCGCCAAAAGCGACCAATGAAAATTCACGGGGATTATGACCTTTTCTTACTGAAATAAGCTTCAATGCATTCAGCATATTGGAGTTTGCAATTCGAATAATCCCTAATGCAGCTTCTTCAACCGTCATTTCAAAATGATCAGCAACCTTCTCTTTAATGGCCGCCTTTACTTTCTCCAAATCTACTTCATAATCGAAATTCTCCGGAGAAAGCCTGCCAGTGAGCAAGTTGGCATCTGTGGTTGTTGGTTCTGTTCCGCCTTGACCATACGCCACAGGACCAGGCAGCGCGCCTGCAGATTGCGGACCAACCTTTAAAGAACCAGCTCCATCGATCCATGCGATTGAACCCCCGCCGTTGCCGATTTCAACGATATCAACAACAGGTACTTTTATTGGATAACCAGCTCTCCGCTCATTTTTTTCAATAAAGTAATCCGTTGAAACCTTTACCTCCCCCTGATTAATCAGAGAACATTTCGCTGTAGTCCCGCCGATATCAAAAGCAATGATATTTTTCTCATTCAATATTTCACCAAGAACTGCAGCACCATAAATCCCTGCTACAGGTCCGGACTCTACCATATTAATAGGGGTTTGTTTTGCACTATTGAAGGTTGTTGTACCTCCGTTTGACTGCATTATGTAATTTTGGCTGTCAGTCTTGTTTTCTACTAATTTATTATGCAGACGGTTTACATAGGTAGCCGCAATGGGCTTAACATATGAATTAAGAACCGTAGTACTGGTCCGTTCATACTCCCGCCATTCCTTAGTCACTTCATACGATGCTGTAACGGCTGCTTCAGGCCATAGCTTTTTTATTAATTCCACTGTCTCGATTTCATGAACAGGATTAACATAAGAGTGTAAGTAGGCGACAGCAATAGCTTCTACTTTTTGTTCCTTGAAATAGGTAATAACAGCTGTTAACTGTTCCTTGTTTAACGGAGAAAGTACCTCACCTTTATAATTCAGGCGCTCCTCTACTTCCTGGCGTAAATAGCGCTCAACAAAAGGCACCGGCTTTTCGTATCGAACATTAAACAAGTCCGGTCGGTTTCCTCTTGCAATTTCAAGAACATCCCGGAATCCCTTTGTAGTAATTAAACCAGTCTTTACGCCTTTTCGTTCTGTAAGTGCATTGATAATGACCGTGGTACCATGGATAAAAGTCTTGATGGCTGTCTGATCGATTTCACTTTTTTCAATAACGTCGATCACTCCCTTTTCAAAATTGGGAGGTGTGGTATGGCTTTTAGCAACCCCAATTTCACCTTCATCATTGACATAAACCAGGTCAGTAAATGTCCCGCCAATATCTGTAGCTACACGCATGATACTCCACCTTTCGTTAAATAAGATATTTATAATCAGCCAATTAAAAAATAACTGGCGTCAAAACGCAAAGTAATCTTGATTCTTCATTTATGGGATTTTCCATCGTGTGAGGGTAAGTGGATGGAAAGTGAATGGAATCACCTTCCCTGACAACATATTCCTTCCCATCTACATGAAAAATAACAAATCCCTTTAATACGTAATAATATTCCTCACCTGGGTGGCCAAATTGCTGTATCTGTTTTTGGTTCGGGGCTAATGTAACCAAGAGCGGTTCAAGGTTTCTGCCTGGAAATTCACCATTTACTCGAACATAAGTAAACTCCGAGCCCTTGATATTAAACGGCTTATGTTCACTGGCCTTTACCATAAAATTCTGATTTGGTTTCTCATCTTCGAAAAACTCAGAAATCTTAACATTAAGTGCATCCGCTATTTTCTTTAAAGAGGTAATAGCTAATGAAGTTGCCCCTCTCTCTACTTGAGAAAGGAAGCTGATTGACAAATCAGTGCGTTCACTTAATTCCTTTAGGGTATAACCATGCTGAAGTCTTAAATCTTTAATTTTCTTATAAATTTCTTCCATAATGAACTCCTTTGAAGCAGAACTGAAAAATTATAGTGTAGATGTAATTTATTTTAGTAATACTGTAATTAATCGTATAATATCATAAAATATTTTAAATTAAAAGAAAATTTAAAATAAATAAATGGTTTTTAGAAATGAACACCTGCTCTTTGCATCCTGAAAGCTAAAGCTGCAAACCTGAAATGAAGAATAAAAAAATCCGGCTTTCATATATGAGAACCGGAATAGATTAACTTTAATATGAAATCCTCATTGTTGAACAAGCTGCCTATTACCCTCTGATACATCTTCTCTTTGCCTGCTGGCTTTGGACCATTGCCAGCAAAAGATGAATATGAGTATAATGTCAATCGCGTCCCCGCCATAATACATGATCATCCCTCCTATTTCCGCCTGATCAGCGGATACACCAGCAGGCGGATGAGCATAAATGTACTTTGAAAGGATCCCATGCCCTGCCAAAGCAAAAACGAATACAAGTGCACGGTACAGAAAAGGAATCCGGTGAGGGATCGGATCAAAATAAATCATTGACACAGTAAATAAATATCCTGCCAGGGATACATGGAAATGAACAATGAGATGAATAAGAATGCTCTCGTGCATAAGCGAGTAAAGAGAGGTTGTATATAATAACCAAAGCCCTCCTATATTAAGGAAGGATGCCATAATGGGATGGGTAAACATCCGCGAAATCCAGCTCTTCAGAACCCTTGAAAGCCTTCTTGCTAAAGGAACACTTAGAGTTCGCAGCAAAAGCGTCATGGGCAACGCAAGTGTCATGAGCAACGGAGCAAGCATACCTAAAAACAAATGAATGAACATATGTGCCGAAAAATCTGTATGGGCACGGTCAGCAAGGGGACCTATTACGGCTGCGACAGCGAAAAAAACGCCAAAAATCCAGCAGACAGTCCTGTATACCGGCCATGGCCTGTGATTTCTGCTGGAGACGAAAACAGCTAGGATGTATAAAAATAAACCCAGCACAAACGGCAATGCCGCGAGTAATTGAGGGATTAGATCAGCTGCAGGAGTTCCGTCAATATGATGAATATGATTATTGTTCATATGGGACAGCCTTTTCAGCTTGTTGTTTCTTGTTTGTACGAATAACAAGGATAAGACCGATTATGATCATGAATGCAGCAATTGCATTCCATATAAGATCGTAGATAAATACATTCTCTACATAACGAATTTGATGTATCCGCATTAATTTGTGCTGGATGGTACCATCATATAACTGGAAACCGCCCGCACCAAGCAGCTTCCCACCCCACCACCTCTTCAAGCACAATGCATTTCGCCGACGAATATCAGCAAAAATAAACAAGCCTCCAATTGTCGCAAACCAACTGAAAGCATGAAAAAGCCCGTCGGAGATAAGTCCAATATCTGTAGTGGATTTGTCATAAAAATGATGCCAGTGCAGCAGCTGATGAAAAATTGTCTCATCTATAAAGGCAGCAAACCCAATGCCAAACAGCACACCAGACCACAGATTGCGGGCTGAGCTGGCAGGATGGTTTGATTTAGCTGAACGATTATGTTCAATAGCCATAACCTTATTCCTCCATTCGTATCCTGACGATATCCCGAGTACACCCATCATTCTATCCAGAATGAGCAAACATTACTCGAATTCATCACCTTCAAAGAGCTATCTGTTTGATAATAAATACCCCCTTTTAAAGTGAAATATCGAACTGTCAGGATTTTATTATAAATTGAAATAATCTTTTTCCTCCTTCAGACTTATTTCCTTATTGGAATCCTAACAAAAGAATAACAGCAGAACATTTTTTCTATGGAGTGACTCATTTTAAATAAAATGACTCTTAAGATTTAAATTACCTAACCAATTCGTACACAGCTCATTTTTTAATTCTAAACTGTTTAAATTTTTAGAAAATAATGCTATAATTAAAAAAACAAAACATAGTTTTATATATAAAACACAAAATTGTTTTTTATATAAATATTTCTAGGAGGGATTACATGTTTATCAAGAAAAGTGGAGCTGTGCTCCTATTAGTTTTAGCCTTATTTTTAGCAGGATGTTCTGGTGGCGGAAACGCTCCGGCAACAACCGAAGCCGGGAAGAAATTGACCGAGATTACTTTTTCTGAACCAGCTAGAATTCTCTCTTTGGCACCTTTTTATGTAGCAGTTGAAAAAGGCTTTTTGAAAGAAGAAGGAATTAAAGCTGAAATTGCCTCTGGTGGCGGTGGTTCACAAGTTATTGCTTCTGTTTTATCAGGACAAGCTCAATTTGCCATCTCTGGACCCAGAAGTATGTTTGTACCATTAGAAAAAGGTGAAGATCTTGTAGCAATTCAATCTTTAAATTCAGCGCTCACCTTTGAAATTGCCCTATCTAATGAATACATAGAAGAAAAGAAAATAAATATGGATGCTCCCCTTAAAGACCGTGTTGCTGCATTAGAAGGTGCAAGCATCGGAACAAATGTAGTAGGCGATTCAGGGGACATTTATACGAGATATTTAATGCAATTACATGGCATTGATCCATCGTCAGTTAAAATGGTCAAATTAGCCGGCACTGGACCTAAAATTGGCGGTATGAAGGAAGGCGTTGTTTCAGGCGGGATCAGTTCACCTCCATTTGCCGCACAAGTCAAGGATGAAGGTGTAGGAGAACTAGTGATTAAAGCGAGTGAAGAGCCCACATATGCGAACATGGTTTGGGAAGTTGTATTTGCAGATCGGGAATATCTTGAAGAAAACCCTGACATAGCAGCTAAAGTAGTGCGGGCTATTGGAAAAGGAATCGAGTTTACCCGTGAAAATCCAAAGGATGCTGCAGAGTCCATAGCTTCCTATTTCGAAGGAACTGACCTTAAGGTTTTGGAAAATTCATTAATAGACTTAAAAGATACCTTCCAGGGTTATGGAGAAATGACTAAAGAATCTTGGGATAATGCTCAAGTTCCTTTGGTTGAATTTGGAGATTTAACTGGAATTACCAAGGAACAGAATACAGAACCTGGGGGTATTTGGACAAACGAATATATAGAGGAAGCATTTCCTAAATAATTCTTAATGAAAAGTGGTGAATATAGTGAGCGGAGCAGCGATTGGACAGGGTTATAAACTATCATCAAATGATCTTGACGTAACTTATGTGAACAATAAAACGGGTGCAGAAGTCATTGCGCTTCAAGATATTAATTTGAATATTAAGGAAGGCGAATTTATTTGTATCGTTGGACCCAGTGGATGTGGTAAAACAACCTTTTTAAATACAGTGGCCGGTCTAATAAAACCAAGCAGAGGTTCCATTTTACTCGATGAAAAAAAAATAAATGGACCGGGCATTGATCGATCTGTTGTCTTTCAAACTCCAAGTCTCTTTCCTTGGCGTACTGTTATTCAGAACGTGCTATATGGCGTGGAGATTCAAAAACGAGTGTCCAGGGAAACTAAGATAAAGGCAAAAGAGTATATTGAGATGGTTGGGCTGAAAGGATTCGAAAATCATTATCCTCATGAGTTATCTGGAGGTATGCAGCAGCGTGTCAATCTTGCAAGAGCATTGACAGTAGAGCCTTCTCTTTTATTACTGGATGAACCATTCTCTGCGCTTGATGCTCAAACACGGGAATTTATGCAGAAAGAGTTACTTCGAATCTGGAATGAAACTAAGAAAACAAGCTTGTTTATTACCCACCAAATAGATGAAGCCGTATATTTGGCAGATCGGGTATTCGTATTTGGAGCAAGACCAGGCAGAGTTGTCGATATAGTGGATGTTACAATTCCAAGACCACGGGATTTAAATATAAAACGCGATCCTGAATTTTTAAAGCAAATAGATTATATTTGGTCTTTGATAGAAAAAGAATCTACTAAACAAGGTTTTCATTAAAGGGAAAGGAGCGGGCCATGGCAAACACTGAAATTACTCAGGAAACAAGGAAGCTCATAAAGGAAAAGCCAAAAGTTTTAAGAAAGAAAGACTTTACTATCGTGATAAGTGTCTTCTCGGTTGCTTTATTTATATTAGGGTGGGAATTAGTTTCGAAAAAAGAATGGATTGATCCACTGTTTGTCAGTTCTCCTTCCGAGATATTTCAAGCTGCTGTTGTAATGGTGCAGGAACCTGCATTTTGGAGCAATATGGGCGTAAGCGGCTATGAGTTTGCAATAGGCTTTGTTTTCGCCGTCCTTATCGGGATACCTATTGGTGTACTTTCGGGCTGGAATAAAATTTTTAATGCCATTGTAAACCCTTTTATTTCCGGATTATACGTTACACCAAAAGTAGCTTTATTACCTGTAATCGTTATTGCATTAGGAATTGGGGTTGAATCCAAAATGCTGATTGTCTTTTTGATGGCATTCTTCCCAATTGTTTTAAATGCACAAAAAGCAATGCAAACACTGGATCAAAACTTGATAAAAGCCGCTCGCACCTTTACAGCCAGCGAGTTTCAAGTTTTTAAAACGATTGCTTTGCCTTCGACTGTTCCGTTTTTATTAGCAGGTATCCGTTTGGGTATTGGTCAAGGTTTGATCGGGGTAGTAGTCGGTGAATTATTTGCTTCATCTGCAGGTATTGGTTTTCAATTAACCATTGATGGCCAGAATTTACAAACAGCCAGAATGTTCGTTGGGATATTTGTTATTACGATAACTGGTCTTATCCTTTCTGGATTAGTTGGATTATTAGAGAAACATTTTTCTTCATGGCGGCCGCAAAATGATTAACTCTGAGTTATAAACTATGCCCCTCTCAAATTTGAGAAGGGCTTTTTAGTGACTTAATTACAATATAAATCTACTATATCCGCAGCTTGATGCTTTTACAAATCAAAAATAATCCCCATCATTGAGTAAATAATAACCGTCGAAAACAGGACTGTCATATGAACAAGCTAAAAGATAAACAGTGATTTTGCCCATTTTTCCGGGTCCATCCGTTTATAGCCGTACACACTGAGCGCCAGCCAGGCAATTCCCAAAAGCAGGGCCACCAGCATAAGGCCAATGCTTAAGGAGCCTAACAGGAAACTGATTCCGATCAAAACATTCAATCTGGATATAGGGTCTCTTATCCCCTTTTGCATATTGGTTTGTTAGGAATAATCCTGACTGACCAAATATATAAATGAAGTAAATATATTATTATTGGTGGGATAATAAAATGAGGTATGTTTTTGACCAGGGGGAAATTCTAGATGAATCTAAGGTTTCAGTTAGCATAAGAAATAAAGGTCTAAATTATGGATTAGGATGCTTCGAGGGAATTAGGGCTTACTGGAATGAATATCAAAAACAATTATTCATTTTTCGAATTTGGGATCATTATAAACGCTTAAATGAATCTGGAAATTCTCTACATATACAAGTTCCTTATACACCAATACAATTAATTAAATGGACAATCCAGTTATTAAGACAAAATAATGTCCGGGAGGATGTATATATACGGCCTATGTGCTTTAAGGGGGCAAATACACTGCGTCCTGATTTAACAGATCCTTTTAATAGGGTTACAATTTATTGCACAGCATTTGAATATAAACCTAAGCCGGCCTTAAAGGTTTGTGTTTCTTCATGGAGCCGTACAGGTAATAATATGATTCCGCCTCAGGCAAAATCAACGGGAAATTATTTGAATTCTGGATTGGCAACTACGGATGCACTTTTAAATGGTTTTGATGAAGCTATATTTTTAACGGATGAAGGAAATGTAAGTGAGGGGCCAGGAGAAAATATTTTCATCGTGAAAAATAACAGGTTAATTACCCCGCCAATATCCGATAATATACTCGCAGGGATTACGCGGGATACTGTCATTCAAATTGCTAAAAATCACTTATTTCTCTCAGTTTCTGAACACAGTCTGTCAAGAACGGAACTATACTCTGCTGATGAAGTGTTTTTCACTGGCACAGCAATAGAAATCAAACCTATAATTAATATTGATCATAGGAAAATAGGAAAAGGGATTGAAGGGGATTTGACTAAAAAAATTCGCTTTCATTATGAAAATATTGTGAGAGGAAACAATCCCCATTATTTAAGCTATTGTACACCGGTGTATTAACACTTAAAATCTTTAGTATTTCGCTTAATTTTATTAGAATATCATTTAAGTAATGGATATTTTGGAAGTTCCCTTCTCGTCAAAATAAGGGTGCAAACCTTTCTTAAGCTTGATTCATTAGATAGTCCTGTTTTATAAGTCACCCTTTCTACCCTGATAAAACCACAAGAAAAAGCGTTAATCTTAACGATTAACGCTTTTCAATAATCTAAATCCATTCAATTGACAACCTTTTCTATGGAGTCTATAGCCATTATTCCCCATAAAAATCTAAAAGTTATAAATCAAAAATAATCCCCATAATCGAGTAAATAATAACCGTTGAAAACAGGACTGTCATATGAACAAGCGAAAAGATAAACAGTGATTTTGCCCATTTTTCCGGGTCCATCCGTTTATAGCCGTACACACTGAGCGCCAGCCAGGCAATTCCCAAAAGCAGGGCAACCAGCATAAGGCCAATACTTAAGGAGCCTAACAGAAAACTGATTCCGATCAAAATGATTAAATATATATTCGTCTGGATATATGTTCTTCTGACACCCTTTACAACTGGCAGCATCGGAACGTTTGCCGCTTTATATTCATCATGCTTCCGAATGGCAATCGCATAGAAGTGCGGCATTTGCCAAATGACAGTGATGATAAATAGGCCAAGGATCGCAGGATGCGTGATATCCGGATGGATGGCAGCCCAGCCAATCAGCGGCGGCATCGCACCGGAAATGCTTCCGATCTCCGTATTGTAAATGGTTCTTCGCTTGCTCCACATCGTATATGGGACCACATAAAAAAATAGCCCCAAAAACCCGAGGAAGCCCGCTAAAGGAGTCGTGAAGGCAAGAGCGAGAATTCCAAAAACAGACATGAAGGCACCAAGCCACAAAACCTGTTTTGGCTTGATTTCCCCTGTGACAGTTGGTCTGCTTTGGGTCCGCTTCATAATCGAATCGATGTCACGGTCATATAAATTATTAAAAGCCCCGGCTGCCCCCATTACCAGGCTTGAGCCAATAAAGGCCAGTAAAATCTCAGGCAGCTTCTCCAGAAGGCCGAAGTCGTAGGTATATAAGGCCAATGTTAATCCTGCAAACATCGGGATCAGGTTAGATTTGATAATCCCTGTCTTGACTGTCAGTGCGAGGATCTTTGATAATGGCCGTCCCTGCATTTTCAGGGTTGCTTCCTCTTTCATGATCGATCTATTCCCCTTTTACTAATTATCTCTCATCTCTATCTAAAAAAATACTAATTAGATTAACAGTATACACTTATTATAACAGGAGTTGCCACATAATGATTTCTGAAAAATCACTGTGCTGAAATGCTGATGGCAAATTGAAAAGAGAACCTTGCTCAGATGCATAGTTCTCTTTGTCCATTCTACCATTATTCACATTGTAAAGGGGATTATAATCGTGACAGCTTTGTATCACTTTACTGGATACGCAGTCTAAAAAATAATTCCCCCCTCGCCTGCTGCAATTTCTTCACGTTCTGCCTTCTGCATATAACTTTCTTTTTCAAAGGTATGGATATACCTGCTTAATTTATAATAGCCAATATCATTGACAGTATAGAAAACAACTGTAGGTTTTCCATTTTGATAGAAGAAATGAGGATGCAGGATATCGGGAATTTCATTCAGTTCATCCCATGGGTGAATGAAATTCAAGTAATCTTCTATGCTGGAATCTGTATCTGCATCGTCTATTTCAGAAAGCATTTCTTCCTTGTAATCATCCGTAAACGGCAATATCCGATCCTGACCCCAGGAACAGCCATGCCACATTGCACCAAATTCATGAAGCTCATGCCATGCAATCGCCGCCTGCAGATAAGATAATGGAGACCTGTCACCATCAATCGCACCCAAAAAATCATCCAGGGCTATTTCAGGCTTAGGCGGACTAAGAAACATTTCATCTAAACGGTCACAGTTGTCAGGATGAGGAAATTTCTCTGAAGCTGGGATCGCCCAGACAATGCCATTGCCATTTCCTCCTCTGAAATATTGATAGCCTCTTAGTTTGTATTCTTTCTTTATCATTAATTGAGAGAAGCCATGAATAATATCTTCTGGATTTTCAGCCGAAATGCTCCAGCCGTCTGTTGGTTCAATTCGGTCATCTGCAGAATTCACAAGCAGATTAGGTCTAGCCGCTGAGGCTGTGAAAATGGTCAGGTTTTTCATGTATGATTATCTCCCTTTAATTTGTCTTTCTTTGTTTATCATTATAAAATATAGGCCTATTAAATTTTCGGATGGGTGGAACAGGAAAACTAAAACACCTGCCCTTTTGTCCTGTACGGTACATGAAGGTCAGGTGTTTATTTTGGAAAAAATTATTTTTGATGAAGAAGCGAAGAAGAATTTATGGAGAGGTTCATTGATTGTTCAATTAATAAATCTGCCTGGAGTGTTCAGAAATCATTTTGTCATAATATGCAAGGTCATGCTTCGTAGCCACGGATGCATTAATATCAGTAATCTGTTCAATTGCCTGGTCAGCCTTTGCATCAATAACAGACAATTTTTCATTCGCTTCGGTTATGTTCACATTTGCAGCAGCTACACTGCGAATCAATTGCTGTATTAGGTCTTCATGCCTTTTAAGGTCTGCTGTAAGCCTTTTGTCCATAGAAATAACTTTATTATCTAATGATTCAAGCTTATTCAGGATTAAATTAAGAGTTTTATCCAATTCTATCACCTCCCTTAAGACAAATTATATCAGGTTTACTGGAAATGTGTCGAAGCTTCGCATGAATACCTGAATCTAAATTGGTGTCTCCTGGATTTTAAATGGGGAGGTGATATACTGACTGGGTACAAATAATCGTATTCATTATTTTAAAATTAGTGGAAGCATATTATTCGGATGACCGCGCAGAGGTTAGCAGGAAATACTCGTAATCTTCAACCTTAAGCTCTTCCCTGTTAATCCTGGTTTCTTCCTTCACCTTTCCCTCTCCAGCAGACTCCATACCCGGCCTTATATATCTGTCTGTCAAGAAGAGGGTGATGAGAAGGGCAAAAATGATCAGCAAATTTCTTTTCATAATTGTTTAGACCCCTTGCAATGTTAAATTTTTACTTTTGATTAATTCGCACATCCCTTTAAAACAGCTATCCGGCAGTTAAAGAAATTGAAGGATTGCTAAAGCTCTAAAAAACCCCTCTTAATTTACTAAGAAGGGTTTTTCAACAGTTCCATTGGGTTATTCAATTCAATTTTCCAAGGGTTTTCACAGAGTATTGGTCCAAATTTTGTTTTTACCAGCATGGTGGCCGAACCATTTGCATATTCCAATAAAGAAAACGAACCTGCGGGCGTTTCAGCCTGTATATCAACTCTTGAAGGGCAGCTCTTCATTGCATCCATTATTTCTGCTGCTGTATGAATAAAGATCGGATCAGGAGCACGTAGGATAATATCAAGATCGCTCTCCGCTGTTACAGTCACATTTCCGGTGGCCAGTTCAAACCCGGCACTTCCCCCTGGCCCCCATACCAGTTTATGTTTTGCCAATATCTCACTTGCTATTGTAAGAGATACGAATACAGGTGATGGCTTCTTATCCCAAAGAGTGCTTTCAATTAAATCCTCAGGCTTGATTTGGTAAATGAACGCATCATCTGGTATAAAGGCACCGAATCTTTCATTCCTTGCCCTCCCCCTAATCCCAACAGCGATCTGCTCTTTCGGAGCATGCGCCCTCCGTACAACCACATATGGTGCCACGTTCAGTGCTTGAATCGCCCAGTCCGGTATTGGTGAGTGGCTTATGAGATGCTTTGCGTCAATCTTCAATAAGTCATGCGGCTCGATCACCATTGGTCCGCCAGCATCTTTCTGACTAAAATGGAAGCGGATCTTCCTCCTTCTTTGGCATAATCCGAGGAAAGCCTGCCGCTCAAATCACGCGGACTATTTTTTATATCCTCAATGGCTGCCTGAATCCTGTTAAAGATTACATCACGGTCAGCTTCCCCTGGTGCGTCAGCATTTATATCGGAAATTAGTCCATGGAGCGCACCCAATTTTTCAAATGACCGGATATCATAAGCCATTGACGGCACTTTTTTTGTTGCTTCTTCAAGCTCTTCAATGGTTCTCTGCGTGATTCTTGCAGCTGATTTCTTGGACATAACATGGACATTGACGCCTTCATCATCCAAGGCGATTAATCGGTTCGCCTGCAATCCATGAGATAAAAAGGCACCTGAAATAGCCTTTCCTGGAATAAAAGCAATGACCGGATGGCCTGCCAATCTTGCTGTTGCATAGGCATCAACAGCTGCAGCACATGCCTGATGGATTCCCAAAAGCTCTTCACGGTACCCATAGGCCTGGCTTGGAACATCAACGACCGCTACAATTGCGCGTTTTTCTTCTTTATATTGATCTTCTTCGATCGCGTCACGGACATGCTTGGCGATCATCCATCCCTGCTCCAGGCCAAATTCACCAGAGCGGGCTCGAGGGAATCGGCTTGATTCATCCGGGACAACTGCCAGGAAACGAACTGATTCATTGTTGATTTTTGAATCGGAACATAAAACCGAAGGAACTGCACTGATGTTTTTGCTGCCGGCAGACAAAAGGTTAAACCATCTATGTCCCCTGCTTTTGATTTTTACAACATGATTCTTATTTTCTCTATCATAATCCTCTAAATGATAATAGTCAGATTCTGCCCACAAATCCTGCACTTTCTGAGGAGTGAGCACGGCTGAAGTATTGATAGAGCGAAGAAAAGAAAGATATTTTTCAACCTGTGAGCTTCTTGGCTTTTCCACAGGTCCCCGCAGGATCTCAGACAATATTGCTTTTCTGAAAGAGGCGATGTCATCCTCGGCCTCAATATCGGCAAATCCGGAAGCCACCCTTTGTCTGCCTCCAATCGTACTCCAAATCTGCTGGCGGTCAGTTGAATCAAACTCCTGTATCCCCGCTTCCTGCTCGATTACCTCTGGCCCATTTAATCCAAGCCGTCCTTCACGGGTAATGATTAACGTGCTGCATAATCCTGCGTTAATAGACATCCCGCCAAATGCGCCAATTTTCCCAGGAATGACTCCAATAACAGGCACGTATTCCCTTAATGCCACGATCGCCGCGCCTATTTCGGCAATGGATAAGAGTCCGTAGTTGGCTTCCTGGAGTCTGACACCCCCTGTATCAAAGATAAAAATGGGGTAGATGGTATGACCGGACTTATTTTCATCAAGTGCCCTTTCTAAAGCACCAGCTATCTTCGCACCGGAAACTTCTCCAATACCGCCTCCCTGAAAGCTGCTTTCTATGGAAATGACGAGTGCTGGCTTTCCCTCAATCTTACCTTTGCCGATCACAACCCCATCATCACTTTGGGGAACAATTCCCTGAGGTTCCAGATGTGGGGATTCAAGACCTTCAAATGGTCCCACTAGCTCCCTGAATGTGCCTTCATCCATAAGCACTCTTGCCCGCTCTCTGCCTCCGCACTCTACAAAGCTATTTTTTAATGTATCCAGCATTTCTGCCCACCTCCAATGCCTGTGAGAGCCTCAATGAGACAACGCCCGGAGTTGCCCCAAAATCATTGATTTTAATGTCTGCTGAAATAGCATGATGGCTGAAAAACCGTTCTAATACCTTTTCCCATATTTGATTGAAGCCGGTTGTACCAGTCCGGACTGTTACATCTGCATATCCCTGGTCGGATGGCTCCATTAAAATCTCCAGGTCGCCTGATCCTACAACTCCCACATGGGCATTTGATTCAAGCATTTGAGTTGCTGGAAAGCGAAAGTTCAATTTCTCCATTCGGCAGCTCTCCTTCTGCTAAATTTGTAAAGCTTCTAATCTCTTAGACTCGCTTTTCGCATTCTGATCCAGGTAATCCAGGAAAATGGCAGCGGCAAGCAAATCAGCGCTTCCGCCCGGTGATACATTCATGCTGCATAACAATTGATCCAATTGTTCTAACAGCTGCCATCCTTTGTCGGCAGAAACTCCTCCTGCCCTGACGATTTCCTTTGCATGAGCCTTTGTGATTTCGAGGGCTTCCGCGCCTCCCCTATGCAAAATACATGTGTCATTTAGCTCTGCCATCAGTGCGATCAGTACATTTAGCCTGCAATAATCCTCACTCAGACCTCTTTCTCTTGATTCATTAAGAACTGGCAGAGCAATCTTTCTAATATGGGGAAAGCCTTGCTCGGCCTCTCCTCTTGCTCCATCCACTCCAAACCTTGCTTTAACCCGGCTGCCATTTGTTTTATCAGGTAGCAGGTTACGATCTTCATATAGAGCAATCTTTCCTGCCTGAACAGCTACCTCTTTGCCTGGGCTTTCTCCCAGGTCCATTGCAGCACTTGAAACCAGGAGGCCTAATGCCCATATTGCTCCTTTATGGGTATTTACGCCACCCGTGGCCAGGAACATCTCCTGTTCACCCCGTCTGCCAATCATGGCGATCTCTTCGCGCAGCTCCTGAGAAGGGGTCCGATTAAAGCTTGTTTCAGCTATTTTCCTGAATGTATCTTCAAGTGCAATAGCTGACCGGATCAATGTGCTTAAAGACATATCTCTATGCGAGCCTGAGCTTTTCTTATCAACCAGTCCTGGTTTTGGCGTGAGCTCAGCCTCTTCAATGAGTGATTGTACGGCCAGCTTTCCAAGATATAGGCTGTAAGATTCTAAGTCTTTCATTGTTCCCTTCAGCCTCCTTTTACCAGCTTCTGAATTTGGCAGGCGGTTCATATAACCCTTCCGACCATTCCACAAGCTCCTCTACATTTTTGGCAGCCAGCAGGGATCGTTTTGCATCGGTTCTTCTAATGCCGAGATCCTCAGGAAGAGCGATTAACCCTTCTCTTCTTAATTTTTCCGTCGCCTTTATATCATGCTTCAGGCCAATTGGGGTCACACCGGCAATGGCTGCGATGGCCTGTCTCCGCTCCTCCATGCTGTCCGTTTTATATAGATAGGCAATGCCCTCTTCGGTGACTATATGTGTCACATCCTGCCCATAAATCATGACAGGTGCTGTTTCAAGGCCTATATCTGCTTTAGCGCCAACAGCATCCAGCGATTCAACAAATACAGGTTTATTTCCGTTTTGGAAGGTTTCTACTACCTGAACAACCAATTTTCTTCCGCGTGCAAGCGGGTCATTGTCCGTCATCATGTCAAGCCATGCCTGAGAAGAATGGCGCCTTCCTCCCGGATCATGTCCCATGTTCGGCGCTCCCCCAAATCCGGCGAGGCGCCCTCTCGTTACGGTTGAAGAATTCCCTGCTTCGTCAATCTGCAGGCTGGAGCCTACAAATAGATCAACTGCATACTGTCCTGCAAGCTGGCAAAGTGTCCGGTTTGAGCGCAAGCTTCCATCATGCCCGGTAAAAAACACATCACGCCGGGCAGCAACGTATTTTTCCATGCCTACTTCTCCGCCAAAACAATGGACACTCTCTACCCATCCGCTTTCAATAGCAGGGATGAGTGTAGGATGAGGATTCAATGCCCAGTGCCTGCAAATTTTCCCCTTCAGGCCTAAGGATTCACCGTAGGTAGGGAGAAGCAGTTCAATCGCGGCAGTATTATAGCCAATCCCGTGATTCAGAGATTTTACTCCGTGCTTTTCATAGATTCCCCTTATGACCATCATGGCCTGCAGAATCTGAATATCAGTAATATGGCGAGGGTCCCGTGTAAATAGCGGCTCAAGCTGATAAGGCTTGTCAGCAACAACGACAAAATCAATCCAGGAGCCTGGAATGTCTACGCGAGGCAATTCATCAGTCAGTTCATTCACCTGTGCAATGACAATTCCGCTGCTGAAGCCTGCTGCTTCAACAAGAGTCGGTGTTTCCTCCGTATTGGGACCTGTATATAAGTTGCCTTCTGAATCAGCTTTATCCGCAGCGACTAAAGCCACTGAAGGAATCAAATCAATGAAGAGCCTTCCATATAACTCTACATATGTATGAATCTCTCCCATTGTCAGCTTCCCATCTTCAAGCATTTGCGCCATCCTGAGACTTTGCGGGCCGGCATATGAGAAGTCCACTTTGCTGGCAATGCCGTACTCAAATATATCGAGATGTTCAGGTCGGGAAATGCTGGACATGATCATATGCAAATCGAATAATTTTTTCGGGTCAGCCTGAGCAAGAGCAGCTGAAAGAAAGGATGCCTGTTTTTGATTGTTTCCTTCAAGCACCACCCGATCCCCCGGCATAATCAGTGTTTCGAGAGCCTCGACAATTTGGCTGGTTGGAATAATTCGATTGCTGGTGATGCCCTTCATTCCCTCTAATCGTTTTTGCTTGGCTTCAAGACGTGTATTCCACGATCGCTGTTTGGCAGCCTGCATGATAAATTCCCCTCTCTATAAAAATATTTTAAGAACAAAATCTCTTTGCCAGGAAAAGACAATTATCTAACCCGTTTTCATCCACTGAGACTGATCGGGCACCAGGCAGTGTTCTTTTATTTAAAGTGGTCAGGACATTCCCTGGAGGCATTTCAATTAAAAGCCTTGTGCCATGCTAACAAAGCAAGGAGCTGATTTCATACCAGCGGACTGGATTCGAAACATTATAAGCGAGGTCTTCTCGAATTTGCTCCGAATCCCGTAATAGCCTTGCTGTCCGATTTGCGGCATATGGGATAAACGGGGCCCGGATAGGGACAGAAGCAAGCTTGTCATATAAGGAATCACCGACTGAATTCAGCAAAGGACAATGTGATGGCACACTTACATTCAGAAGCTCGGCCGTTCTTGCACCGCATTGACCGGCTTGATCAAGAACCTTTTTGATGGCTGGAATGGAGCCGGAAATGGTTACTTGATCTGCTGCATTAATATTCGAGGGATATACCGGGTTCTCTACTGAAGAAATGGCTGCAGCGATTTCCTTTACAGTAATGGCATCAAAACCTGTAATCACTCCCATCCCATAGCCAGATGGAAAAGCCTGCTCCATCAGCTCTCCTCTTAGCTTTACAATCTCCAAAGCATCGGTAAAATCCATCGCCCCGCACATAACGGCAGCTCCAAAGGCTCCGGCTGAATGGCCTGCAGCAAAATCCGGCTTCACCCCTTCTGCTTTAAATGCTTTTGATACAGCCACTGACGCAATAAGCAAAGACAATTGAACTGAAACAGTGGACTTTAAGGCTTTGGCAGTATCAAGATCCAAGACATTTTCACCGATTACTTCTCTTGCTTCCTGCAGTACTTCAAGAGCGGCTGGATGGTCTGGCAGGCTATGCAGCATACCATTCTTTTGGGAGCCCTGGCCGGGAAATACGAATGCAAGCTTCATTTCATTTCCTCCCGCTTGCCCATCTTTCGTTTCATGCTGGCTATTACATCCTGATTATGCCTTGTCAGCAAATCTGCTGCCTCTTCTAATTTCTCCTCCTTTAAAAGACCAATTAACAATTCATGTTCACGTACTGACTTTTCAATATTCCCCTGGCTGGCAAATGAAAGGCTCTGTATTCTCAGTAATGGCCATCCAAGCCGGGAATACATGGTCTTAATCGTTTCACTTTGACTCATTTCTACAAGAGCAGTATGAAACGAGTGGTTCAGCTGCGTGTATTGATGAACATTCGTAACATCGGCCATCTGGTCAAAAAGTTCTTTCATTTTTTTCAGCCTATCCTGATCGATTCCGTTTCTGCTGATTCTATCCATAGCCATTGACTCCAGCATTATCCGAATTTCCAGCAAATCATAAATTTCGTTTTCCGTATAATCCTTAACAATGGCTCCTTTTCGGGGTATCCTTTCCACAAGCCCTTCAATCGAAAGCAAGTAAATGGCCTCTCTAACTGGTGCACGGCTTGTTCCATACTCTTCAGCATAAATATGCTCAATCAATTTATCACCAGGAACCAGCTCTCCCTTTATAATTTGGTCGGTGATATGCTCTGCTATATGATTTGATAATGCATTTTGATTAAATTTATCCGCTTTCATGACACTGTCTCCTTCAGTGTAAAAATATTTGGTCGACTGTCGATTTTAATTATAACGTTACATTTTCAATAATTCAATATTTTAAGAAAATTGTAAAAATTAATTGACTTATTCTTTTCATTCGTTTTATTATGAGTTCTAGGAATACAGTCGACTGTAGATTACAAAAATGCAAACGCTTTCTTTACTTCAAACAATTTATACGACCCCTAAGTCCAGTCATATTATTGGTCTCATTTGCCGTTCTGTTCCTTAGCCCAAAGCAAAAAATTAAAAGGAGAGATGAAATGGTTATTTACGGGGTTGCTTTGTTATCTATCTGCTTATTATCGGGTGTATTTTTCGGAGATCTTCTTGGAAATTTTCTTGGGATCGACGCCAATGTCGGCGGTGTAGGCATTGCTATGCTGATGTTAATACTTCTGGTTGAATACTTAAAGAAGAAAGATAGATTAAAGACTCCGACCCAGGAAGGGGTATCGTTCTGGAGTGCCATGTATATTCCCATCGTTATCGCAATGTCGGCACAGCAAAATGTGGTCGCTGCTCTGGATGGAGGACCTCTTGCCCTAACCGCGGGAGTAGCTGCAGTCGTCATCAGCTGGGCTGTTGTACCTCTTTTAAGCAAAGGCGGCAATGCAAACGAAACGCTGGAAAGTGAAATGACTGGAGGGGATCAGCGTGTTAGAAACATTAGGTAATGCTCTTACAGACAATGGTCTCATCGTTGCTTTTACTGTCGTAGGGCTGACAATGCTAGTTTCTTATTACCTCTCTGATAAACTAACAAAAGGCAGAATACACGGTTCAGCAATCGCCATAGCTCTTGGATTGGTGCTCGCCTATATTGGCGGAGTGGTAACCGGCGGTGAAAAAGGCCTTTCGGACATCGGCATTTTCGCTGGAATCGGATTGATGGGCGGAGGCATGCTCCGTGACTTTGCCATTGTGGCCACTGCCTTTGGCGCCAATTTCAGTGAAATCAAAAAAGCCGGTGTAAATGGCGTTGTTTCCCTCTTTTTGGGTGTTGTCCTCTCCTTTGTAATCGGAGTCGGAATTGCCCTGGCGTTTGGATATACTGACGCGGTCAGCCTTACAACAATTGGTGCCGGAACTGCAACGTACATAGTTGGGCCAGTAACAGGAACGGCGATTGGAGCCAGCTCTGAAGTGATCACTCTCAGTATAGCAGCGGGTTTAGTAAAATCCATTCTTACGATGATCGGAACTCCTTTTGTCGCAAAGTATATTGGCCTTAATAACCCTCGCACGGCCATGGTTTACGGTGGTCTAATGGGAACGACAAGCGGAGTAGCCGGCGGACTGGCTGCAACTGATCCAAAACTGGTGCCTTATGGAGCGGTTACGGCAACCTTTTACACGGGACTGGGCTGTCTGATGGCACCATCTGTTTTATTTTTAATGACAAAAGCTGTGTTCGGTTAAGTTGCATCAAATCAGAAAAAGCGGCATTGTACTAACGGGTTCTGTTTTGAAGTACAAACTTCTAATAAACAAACAAAAATGTCGAGCTGTTCGTGACTAAAAAACAATCTTATTTGCAAAAAAATGGTCAGTGGCTGATGTGCCTCTGACCGGTTTTTTAATAAAAGTTTATTCCGATAAATCCTACCTTAGTTATACATAAAGACTTATAGTTGAATATTGTATAAATGAAGTGATAATAAGTCATTATTTCTTACGTTTTCGTTCTAAAAATATAGGTGCTATATTTAGTAAGATAGAAACAATTGTCAAAAACCATAATGCTCTTGCCGTACCAGGTACTACATCCGATATAGCCGCCCAATCTTCCACTTTTACCCACCGAGATAAATAACTGTAATCTGCACAAAGTGTTAATGCTGTAAAGGATAATCCCATCGCCATAGCAAGCTTATAATCCTTTCCTGCTGTATACAAATAAAGATTTATAAAAGTTACTACTATTGCAATAACACCAAATATTACCCACATAACTATTCCTCCATATATTTAATTTATGATGAATGTTTTTCTAAAATAGATTTTAAATTCTTCAGTTTAGTTATCCATTGTGAATTCCAACTCCCGTCCGCCTAATAACCTAATTTTAACATTTAAACTCATTTTCCTTATTAAAGATTACTGCCCGTTAATTGAAGATTCTGTTCTTTTCGTTTTTATCACACATATTGCCCTTGGTTCTCTAATATTTGTCACTTAAAGTGTATAGGAAACCGCACAACATAATTAGAAGAACAGAAAGTTCTGTCACCAGCATTTTTGGTTACATTTTGTAATACAAAACAAGTAGAATTATTGGCGAAAACACCGTTAAATCAAGAAAAAATGAGTGACAAAATCGATGCGAATTGACGCTCATTTTGATGTGTTATATTTAGTTTTGTACTCGAAAACAGAACCCGTTAGCATTGTGCCGCTTTTTCTGCTGTTATGTGCGCCTGCCCCCAGTTTATCGGAACAGGCTCTGCTTTTACTTATCCTTCTTCCTAGTGATAATATAATTCCGCTTTCCTTTCTCAACCGAGTAGGTATCCCTAGTCCTTTCCATAATAAAGCTGAAGGTGTTTACCGTGCGTTTGGATATTCTTGATTCCAGCTTCTCTGTCCGATCATATTTGTAAGAAAGATCCTTTTCAGCAGCGTTCAGCTTAAAACAATGTCCGCCGCTCACATAAACGTTAGAAAGATCCTTATCTTCAGGCATGATAGCTTCTACATGATGGAGAGCAAACCACACACACTCCTCCTGCCCCGGCGAAGTATGTGGAAACCAATACATGTCGACCTCTCCTGGAATTCGTACAGGCACAGCCTTACATTGGCCAAGTATAGCTCTCGAACCGCTGATGGCACCATTCAGGTCAAAACCATAATATTTAAGGCTTTCATCAATAATCTCGATTGGTTTCACATCTACCTTAAACGTATAATCACCCTCCAAAATCAGACTGTGGCATTCTCCATTATCATTAAACTCCGCTCTGATCGATTTCGTTTCAGGCACAATAATATAACTGCTTATTTGTGTTGCTTCCATCGTTAGTAACAGCCTCCCTTTAATTTAACTATTTAAAAAATGAAATTTAAGGAGTATACTAACTTATGAGTTGGTATACTCCTTCTCACTGAGACTCTCAGGCTATCGTCTGCCAGGACCCGCCTGAGGGTTTTTTATTTTGCTTACAAATTACTCACCTCCTTTGAGACTCCAGCCCAATACGAAATCTCATTTAAATTTCTCCAGGTAAAACTAATTCCCTCTCAACTGTTCCTTGAAGTCTCTGCCACTCCCTCTGCTTCCGCCACATAAAAAAGCGCTTTCAAAATAGCATTGGACAGCTGCACGACTGGGACCTTTGCACCAAATCAATATAATCCCATAGTCCTGGAAGATGCACCAATATTTGTAATACCACCTTCCCGAGCTCTATTATAGGCATTTTGTCTGATTATTGTAAATTATTTTTTAAATATACCAAAATATTGTTATTGCCCCTGGATCGATTTTGTTTACTCACACTGTTTCCAAACTATTGACAGGAGAGGGAAGAATAAATATAATATACACTTTAAATTAAAGGACCTAAAATATGTGTTCTATTTGTGATTTAAGTCACAAATAACTCGCCCCCTCCCTCTTTTTAGCCATTATCTGAAAAATCAGGAGTAAACAAAGAAAATTTATTTTCTAATTTCGAATATTTTGTGACAAACATTCATGAAGCAAGCTGCGTACGGAAAGTGCCTGCAGATGGTCCGGATTATTGACTTATGAAATCAAAAAAAGCGTACCTTATCTTTTAAAAGGCACGCCAACTTCATTTATATTTAAGATTCTCCCCCTGTCTCTTCCATCGCATCCGGATAAACAATCTCATCAAACACCTCGCCTGTCGATGTATCCTTAACCAAAATCTTCACTTCGTATTTCTCTGGATCCACCCCATTGAATAGCTGATAAAACATTCCCGTTAGGCCGAGTCCAAACACGGCAAATCCATCAACGCTGTTTTCATAAGCTTCTCTTTCCACTTCTAAAGTAAACTCTGAGTAGTCCTTGTTATGAGAAACTTCTTTTACAGATGGATAATCTTCGCCATTCTTCGTATCCTCAATGGTTTTTTGCAGCTCAGTTTCCATCTCCTTCATCATTTCCTTATGCTTACCCTTAGACATTTCATAAGTGACTGAGCCATCATCATTCCTGGTGACTTTAATGCCTTCCTTTTCGGCTTCTGCAATGGAGCTATCCAGATCTTCTCCTTCGAACATGGCAGCTGGCAGCGTTACCTCTACATTTATCAGACCTTTATCCACTTGGACTGACTCGTTTTCATCTTCATTCTTCTTATCAGCTTCCTTTGACGTTTCCTCCGTTCCTGTATCCTTTGTTTCCTCACTGCTGCAGCCAGCGATGAATAGAAATGCTGATAATATCACTAGGCCGAAAAAGTACTTGCTTCTCATAAATTTTTCCCCCTGTTATTGAATTTCACATGTTGACTACCAGTTAGCTGGTATAGATACATCGTAGCAGGGAGGGCTCTCAAAAAATCGGAATGGTCATAAATAATAGTTATGTTCATAAATAGTAAGTTTCACGTTGATGGAAACATATCAGATATTTTTGCTTTATAGAGCATAAACATCAGTATCGAGTAAGAAAAGAGGGGTAGCCATGTCCTTTATCGGATTTGAACTGATAGCCAAAAGAGCATGGACGATTTTGCCTGGCCACACTTTCTCAATGTCCATTCTATGGAACAAAAAAAAGATCCCTTCATCTATTGGAAGAGACATCTATCATGAACCGGGACTGATTCTCCCTGATAAAAGAATTGCAGCTACAGGAAGGATTCATCATCTGTCTGATCATACAATAAATCACTATGAACCCATACAAACAGCACCATGTAAGCTTATTCGCCGGCCTGACTTCCCTCTGGATGATCTTAAAATTGAACTACTTGCACCGAAGAAGAAAGGGATTATGGAACCATTTCATCAAACAGCTGTTCTTTTCTTATGGCGCGAGGAAAACCATCTTTTAAGCAAAACAGAGCTCCACCTGGATTCCCAATCAATTGTATGGAACCCTCCAGATCAATATTTTATCGATCTATCTTTTTTACTGAGTAAAATTTAGATCTAATAAACAATCCTTAAGGCCATTTTTTCACCTTCACTCCGATTAAACTAATATCGGTGTTAAGAAATAAACAATTAAAAATGCTGTCAATATACGCATAACGATTCCCAATGCAGCTGCTCCCAATGCTTCTTTTTCACTGAGGTCAGAATTAGCTGCCCATATAACCGGGATTTGACCAAAGATTGTTGACAGGGGTAATCCCGATGACGCCAGCACAAAAGATCCAATCACCAGGCGCGGATCCAACGAACCCGCAACTTCTGATAACTGGGCCATTGCAAGCGCAGGACTAGCCAATATTGAAAGAATACCAGTTTCCGGGTGAATATTTAGAGCTAACAATACTGTCGACAAGCCGGACTCAAATTTTGACCAAATTCCGATGTAGTCCAAAACACCAATAGCAGCAAACACGACAGCGGCAGCCGGTATAATGAGAAGGAATAAAAGCTCTGCTCCCTCCCTGGCTGCATTAAATAGAGTCGGTAAAAAGCCAGTCTTTGGCGTAAATTGAGGCAGCTTTGCAATTTGGACAGCTCTCGTATCCCGGTAAATAGTTTTAGATAGAAGAAACGGAACAACAATGACAGGCATGAAAACAGCCAGCACAACCACTACAAAGGCATTGGCCCCTACAGCCGTTAAAGCAACCATGCCTAACATAAATGTAGCAAAAGACTGCTGGGATTGAACCATGGTTGCTACCGCTATTTTTTGCTCTGCTTTTGTTGCTCCCGAACGGATCAAGATCGGTCCGGCAATTTTTCCTGCTGCATTAATATCACCAAGAATGTTATATATACTTGGAATGATAACCGCTGAATTCACTTTCATCAGCTTTGTAACAGGAATGAATATTCGAATTAAGGCGTCCGTAAACCCCAGCCTTTCAAGTACCCGGCCTAAAATGACACTGACAATAATGGAAACTCCTACCGTGCCGGTTAAAAATATTTCAACGATAACCGGGAAAACCTGATCGACAATGGAAGTAAATAACCCGGCTAATGTACCTGGAGAGATTAACAATACCAGCAGTGAGATGATGACTAAACCAAGACCTACTACTTCAATTTGTGTCCATTTTCTCGTTAAAGGAATCGGGACACTGCTCTCTTCTATTTCTAAATTTTCTTGTACTAAGGATTTAACCTCGCTCATCTACCTTCACTCCTTTTTTATAGTGTATGGACAGCCGTTTTTTTCAATAGATACCCCTCAGCCATTTCTTCTGCATATTTCTTTAAATGAGGTGATCCCATTTCATTTAGGGATATGCTTGTCACACGTTCCCGGAAAACAACAACTTCAACATCAGGCAGCAGTCTGTCTAAGGCATAAGCTAAAGGCAAACCATTTTCGAGTATTTCTAACACATGGCAGTTGCCAATCATAAAATTAACTCCTAACTCCTTAGCCGTTTCAATCAGGGGATGTCCATCATAAACCCGGCTAATGGAAGCGAGAACAGTGTCAGCCTCAGGGTGTTCTTTGATGACTTGCCGCAAATGATCAGGCGAAAATCCCGTATGCGGAAAAATGTGCACTATATTGTTCACAGGGCTGGTTTCTTCACCAATAACAATTCTCCCGCGCGTCACCGTACTTGTTTCAATCAGAGATGAAGCAGTGCGAAGTTCCTTTTCAGTATGTAATAGATCTTCTTCATTCTGCAGACCCATATATTTATCTAACCGGGTTAAAATATCTCCGAGAGTGTTCACCTCTGGGAATACTTTTCCTACATATAAAATATTTCCGTGTAGTCCTCCATAAGAAACCTCTGTCCGGTATACCTGATGGCCGTGCAAAAATGGGATGCCAGGATGTAATCCATGGAAAGCTTCATGTAATTCAAATGCAGCTACATTATACAAATCCAGATAGTTTTTCAAAATAACACCGCCCGAATTAGCCGCTTCAGCTATCGGATGATGAGCAACAATGGCATCGACACCAGTAGCGCCGGCAAGTTCGATACATCCTTCTGTCATTGTCATAGCAACTGCAATTTTTTTAACTTGTTTTTTCATTTCACCATAGACAAGACCAGGCGTTTCAATGATCTCTTTTCCGGGAATGTTGGAAGACTTCATGATGACAAAGGGATGCTCACCTCTTGTAATATCATTTAGAGATTTAATCACTCTTCCTCCTGTAAGGTCATCCAGCGCATTCAATACATCTTCTACTGTTTTCATAATGTTGTTGCCTCCTCTATTTTTTTTATAAAAAAAACCGTCAGCACAAATCAAACAGACGCTAGTCTGAAAGATTGTACTGACGGTTTTTATGCACTCTTAAGAGTTCAATGGACCAGTCATCACTATTTAGTTACCTGGAAATATAGGCACTTGTATCCCGATCCAGGGTAATGATAGTACCTGAAAGTTCAGTAACGGGATCATAGTCTTTTAAAATAGAAAGTACCTTCATCCCATATTTTTCTTCCAGGACATTCCTTAAATGTTCCTTATAACTGTCTATGATGGCAATGTCGGTCATTCGGGTTACAAAGCGATTAATCTCGTCCAAATGTTTAAGAGATGGAATTCTCTTGTGATAGGCGAAAATTAATATCTTATCCCCCAAAAAGTCGATTCGCTGACTTTTGACACCAATGTTAAACAAAAGAAGGTTGATATTGTTGTAGTCCTTAATTAGTTCCTGTTTAAATGGGCCAGCAGTCCAACTCATTTACTCACACCATCTTTTTGAAATTTCAGAATCATTTGATAAATAGAATTTAACATAGTTAATATTATCTGTAAAGTGTTTATATTAAAAATATATTTTACTAGATATAATTTGCACCATTAAGAATCTTCCTTCAGAAAAAACTCATTCCGCAATTATTTCCAGATTTTTATTTGCATGCTTCATAAGAGCTTTTCCCCTGATTACAACCATCTCTATACTTTCTAAGTTACTCAGGCACTCAAGCGGATTTTCCTTAAGCAAAATCAGATTCGCCCTGTATCCCTCTTTTATTTGCCCAACGTCACTCCCTAAAATTTTCCCGGCATTTACAGTAGCTGATTTTAGAACCTCTTTCGCATCAGAAATCATCTCATACATGGTATACAATTCATCCAGCAGCGCCCGGTGAGAAGTACATGGGGAACCGGCATCTGAACCGGCTCCAATTAAGATATTCCGGTTAATAATAGGATTTGAATGCATTCCGATGAATGCTGACAATTTTCTCTGCTTTGTCTCGTGCATATGAAGGAATTCCTTCCTGTGTATACCGGTGACAGTGATGTACTGTCCAATTTGGAATCCCCCATGGTTAAATATACAAATCAATCTCCCTGCAAATCCCTTTAACTTCCTGAACAAAACGATTTCGCTGCCGAACAAAATAAGTACAAGCAAATATAAATATTTCCGGTGTGGTATTTTTATGATAAACTCCTTTAACTTTTGCCAAACCCGGAAAGGGATGAAAAGGAAAGGTGTTGTCATATTCATATCTGCTAGAGTAAGAAAACATCAACCGATTTAACGTACCAGATACCTTTTTCAGCAATTCATTTAACCGTTTTTCATTATGATTCTCCTTTTCATGTAGTTTCTTGACCTTACTCATTAACACTTCTAGAGACCCATAAATTGGGGCGAAATCAAATTCTTTGTCGCTCAGTGAGTCAATTTGCTCCAGGATATTTCTGCTAGAACTCAAAAATTCATCAAGCCGGATTGGCAATACTCCACAGTTTGAAAGTTTATTAACAAGACTGCTATGAATTTTCGTATCCCGTACCAGCAAGTCAAAATCAACTTTGTCAAACAAATCTTTCTCTGTATGCCACCACCAATTGCCCCCTGGTGTTTGATAGATTTTATTCTCACTGGCAGGTTCATACTTAAACATAATGTGAATGGGGATATTAGGTCCCCAAAAGGACTGGTCTGCACCACGCGGAAGGTAGGTTAATTGTTCTGGTTTTTTCCCTGTATAAGTTTTGATAATTTCTTTAAGCAGGTGCTTATCTTCCATGGAAGTGGATCTTGGAAAAATCGCCTCATTTCCTTTTGAACCTGGAAAGTCCACATTAATATGAGCAACACACCTTTCATTTAGGTCCTCCCAGAAATGATCACAGTACCATGCCGATCCAGCATATCTGCCATTGGAGTGACCAGGCCACCAGGCAAATTTTATTCCTCTCTTTAACCTGGAATTACTAATACTGAACAGTCTGGCAAGTTCGAGTAATAAGGCATTTCCTACAGCATTATCAGTGGCTCCTTTATGCCAGGAATCATAATGGCTAGAAATTAAAAGAAACTCTTCCTCTTCGCCCTTTATGGTGCCAACTGGTAAACTAACAGTCTTAATACCTTCTTTTAAACCTGTTTTTATGGTTACGTTAATTTCTTTGTCAGCCAATTCCTCTAAGAGCCTAATACCGTCATGATAATTGACTCCGACAACTGGAAGCTTTGTTAGTTGGTCCATATTTTCAATCGTGGGAGTCCCCCAAATGGTTCCTACGGTTTCTTCATGAATGGCCTCTTCTTCTGATGGCCAAATATGTATTAAACCTAAAGCTCCAGCCTTTTCAATTTGCATAACATAATCCTCAAGGTAGTTCCAGCTAATAACTATTTTTCCTTTGAAATCTACAATACATGATTCTCCTTTTCTATCACTTGATTTATCATACACAAGCTTAGAAGTTATGCCATTAGGGCAATTCCTGCTAAAGGATCTGGCCTTGGCCCTTAATGTATAAGGAATTTGCGAATTCACCAATACTTCACCATAATGTGGATCACTGAAATATCCATCAAACTGATAACGTTCATAGGAGACTCCATATTGTTTAAGTTGATTGATAATGTAGGTAACCGCTTCTTCTGCCTCGGGTTCACCGGAAAGCCGTTCCAGCTCAGAAAGGAATTTTACATGTTTCTCCAATTCACTTTTATCAACTAGATGAGATACATTCATACCCGGTTTTTCCAATCTTCTCACTCCTGCCCATTCAGTAATAAAAACAACAAAACTCCTGCAAAAGCTATTTTTCGCAGGAGGAATATAAAGTCTTGATAGGTAACTTAGGGATAAGGAAGCTGAACGTGAATATTAACCAGACAATTGTAACTTAAACATTCTACTGCTAAGATGTCGATTGCCTGATACCAGCTCCGTGCCTTTAATAACTTATTCCATGAGCAATTAATACAAATACAGCTCCGATGGAAAACCAGATTAGGAAAAGCGGCCACATGAATCGGATCCAGCGGTTATATTTGATTTTTGAGACCGCCAAGCTTCCCATTAACATGGCAGATGTCGGCAGCATGATATTGGATAGTCCATCACCCAGTTGAAAGATAAGGACCGTTGTTTGTCTTGTAATATTGATAAGGTCTGATAAAGGAACTAAGACAGGCATGGTTGTAGCCGCTTGACCTGTTCCTGAGGTAATAAAAATATTTAATATATTTTGAAACGTGTACATCCCAAGAACTTGAACAGATGCTGGCAGCTGACCGATCGTTGAGGCAAGTCCGTTCACCACAGAATCAATGACATAACCTTGCTCTAAAACAACGACAACCCCTTTTGCGATACCTACAATAAACGCACCGAATGTAATGGCACTTGCACCTTTAACAAACTCTCCTGCAATTTTACTAGGTCCGTATTTTGAAAGAAAACCAACAATAATTCCTAGACTCAAGAAAAATGCTGCTAATTCTTCCATCCACCATCCCTGGCTGGAAACACCCCAAATTAGAACACCAAACCCTGCTATTACTGAGAGTATTGTTAAAATATGAGTCACTTTTACTGATGGTAAAGCTGATAAATCTATTTCACCGCGATTTTCCTCTATTTCTAAATCATAAACAAGACTTGCAGTCGGATCCTTTTTAACCTTTTTTGCATAACGAATGATATACAAACTCGTTGAAAATAACAATGCCACTAATAGAATGGCACGAAGCCACATACCCGAAAACATAGGAAGTTCCGCAATGGCTTGGGCTATCCCTACATTAAATGGATTCAATAATCCTGCTGTAAAACCTGAAGCAGCTCCTAGCATAACCATCGCTGTTCCAGTAATGGCATCATATCCCAGCGATCTAGCAATTACAATTCCGATCGGTACAAAAGCCATAACCTCCGCAGACATCCCCATTGTAAATCCACCAACAGAGAAAAGAATAAGGAATATTGGAATAATAATTAGACCTTTATTCACAAAAGCCTTTCCTACCCGAGCTGCGACAGCTTCTATCGTTCCGGTTGAATTAATAATTTGAAATACCCCGCCAATTATAAAAATAAAGAATACAACATCTGCAGCACCTACTAAACCATGAACAATCGCTAAGGGTATATCTAAGATACTAACCGGGCTTTGCTCAACAGATTTAAAGGTATTTTCAACAACAAGCGTTTGACCAGTTGCTTCATCCTTGACCCGCTCAAATTCCCCAGCTGGCAGCAGGTATGTTAATAAGGCTGCAAAGAATATAAAGAATATAATGATGACAAACGTGTGAGGCATTTTAAAAAAATTCCTTTTTTTCACTTGATTAGTTTCCATTCCAGGAGTAGGCTTCATTTATCAAATCCCCTTTCTCATAATTTTAGATAATTTAGCATCCTTATTCTTTTTCCATTCATCAAATTCGTTTCTGATTTCTTGTAATTTTGCAGGATTAAGACAAATATCATACGCTGTCATAGCTAACGCTTTTGCTGCCTTATTTAAGCCGGACATCCCATATTCTGATGCTGCGGCTTCCACAAATTCAGGAGTGTGTGTTGCAGCAGTATCCGTTATTTTTATATAAGGATGAATCGTTGCCGTTACTTGTCCAACATTACCAATGTCAGAGGAGCCAATTCCTCCCTTTTCAGGAGGATCGCTTACCAATTCACCTAGCTCTTCAAGATTTTTCTTAAAAATAGAAGCCAATGCCTTGTTGTTATTTCTTTCTGCATAAATTAAACCCTCAGAAATCTCTAATCTAGCCCCAACAGCTTCGGTTGAATATCGTGCAGCTGCACAAACTTTTTCTCTAACAACATGTAACGACTCGACGTTTTCAGCTCTTAATAAAAACTCTGCTTCACAATACGCTGGCACAACATTTGTTGCTTCACCTCCCTTGGTAATAATTCCATGTATTCTAACGTCATCCTTAAAAAATTGACGTAAGGAATTTACCGCAACAAAGGTATGGATAACTGCATCCAGTGCACTGATCCCTTTTTCAGGAGAAGCAGAGGCGTGTGCTGCTTTCCCATAGAATTTAAAAGTAACGTCAACACATGCGAGTCCCCCTCGTAATACCATTGTCTTACCGTGAGGGTGGCACATCATCGCTACATCGACATCATCAAATATCCCATGTTCGACCATTAGAATCTTCCCCCCTCCTTCTTCTTCAGCAGGTGTTCCGATGACAATAATTTTCCCTTTGAGATTTGGGTGTGCGTCCTTTAGGGCTAACGCAGCCCCCACTGCAGCAGTACCGATAATATTATGGCCGCATCCATGTCCCAGCCCGGCTAATGCATCATATTCTGCTAAAATAGCAATGGTTGGTCCTCCTTTTTGCCCCTCCCATGTTGCTCGAAAGGAAGTTTCCAAGTTGGCAAGTCCTCTTTCAATAGAAAAACCCGATTTTTCCAGTGGTTCAACTAACCAATTCATTGCTTTATATTCTTGAAAACTAGTTTCTGGATTTGAATGAATTTTTAATGATAATTCCCGAAGCTCTGTGTCTCTCTTATCTATTGCATGCAAGATTGCATTCTTACCTTTGACCGAAATATCATTCATAAAGTACACCCCTCTATTTTTTCAGAATATTATAACTTATATTTTTTAATGTTACACACAGACATACCATAAGTAAAATTAATCTTTTTTTAGATCACCCAAAAAATTTTTTTGGATAGTAGTGAGTACTTTATATCTTATTTCAAAAAGAAAAGACTAGAAGAGCAACACTAACTGTGCCTTCTAGTCTTTTTTGATATAATATAAGGCTTTAATGGATTCAACAAATTTGAAGATAGCCGCTAGCTGCAGAGAGGATTCACGGTACAAAAGCCAGGTTCGTTTCTTCATCTTTTGCCCATTTTTATAAGCTAAATCATAACAGAAGAGATGATCATGATCATGATTATGGATAAATGCTTGAGGAACAATGGAAAAGCCCAGCCCCATCTTAACCATTTCTTTACATGTCTCATAGCTATCTACCAGCATAGTAGTATTTGGAGATGTTTCATACCGTTCATTCCACCAGCTCGATATATTTTCCACATCAGACAGTTCCTTGGAATTCTTGTACTTAATTAATACGAAAGGTTCTTTTCGGTTGATAAATGGAAGTGAGGGAAGGTCCTCTATATTGATTTCCTGCTTTGTTATTAAACAAATACTTTCTTCATCTAAAAGATAAGACTTATCAGACCAATTATAGTCTCCCCTAACAATCGCAACATCGATTTCACCATCATTCAGTAAGCCCATCATCTCTTTACTGAATCCTGAATCCACATTTAAATGAACATTCGGATAATTCGCTGTATATTCTTTTAAAATGGGCGGCAAGTTATATTGGCAAAAATGACTGCTGACTCCAATTCTCAAATTACCTTTTACTTCATCCCCCATATTCAATAAGTAATCTTTTGCCTCTCTAAAGTCCGAAAGATATTTATTTGCATAGGAAACTAAATACTCCCCTGCCGGTGTGAATTTTACCCTTTTTCCATTTTTGGATATTATCTCTACCTGGAATTCCCTCTCCAACTGTCTTAATCGATACGTAAGAGCAGGCTGTGTCATATACACTCGCTCTGCTGCCTTTGTCAGATTTAATTCTTCATAAAGATATTGTAAAATTAGACAATCCTTTTCTTGCATTTCCTCCCCCTCTTTAATAAACATAAGATTCTTTTTTTCATTTATACTTTTTTGGATAATCGACATAAATAAATTCACTTGCTTAAGACCTAAATATCGTTAGAAACATTATAAACTATTATTATACTAACCAGTAGTTCCCGCACCCACAATCCATACATCTGCCTCCGGGTTTTCCGCACACTAGTCACCCGGATTACTAGTCATTATACAGCTGTGGGGTGCACCTCCTATTTAAGAACAATCAATCGATGTTCACCGAATGAAATACCCCACAAGAATCGAACCGGCACTATATACCAGCAGCAAAGCCATTATCACATTAAACTGACTTCTATACTTCGCCAGGAAGGATTGAAAAATCGATCCAAAAACACTCCAGCAAAAGGTGCTTAGGAAACCAACAAATGCAAGGAAAATGGAAAAGAATATCAGGCTCGTATGTGAGGTATAGTATGGAAGGATAAAGGTTGATATAACTGTAACCCCATATAAGATCCCCTTTGGATTAATGAATTGTAAAAGCATCCCGATTAAAAAGCCGTTTTGCTTTCCATCATTATTGTTTTGATTATCCGATTTACTGGTCATGATTTTAAGGGCCAAAAACAGCATATAAATGACTCCAATAATGGTCATGATCAATTCAATCTTTGGAATGAATTGATGAAGCAATAGATTAAAATAGCTGCTAAGTATCATAATGACAAAGAACCCAGCGCTTACCCCCAAACAAAATCGTAACGTATTTCTTAAACCGAACCGGTTAGCGAATACCATGGCCATAATATTGTTTGGACCTGGCGTAAAGCTGGTAACAAAAACATATAAGAAAAAAGATAATAAAGACACAGCTGCCTTCCTCCTTTGCGTGTATGTTATAATGTACAAAAAGACAATATAACGATTTACTACATATTGTATATTACGGACGTTATATTGTACAGATGAAAGGAATGCAGGTATGGAAGAAATTCATTTAATTCTTGCTAAAAACTTAAAAGCATATCGAGAAAATAAAAAATTAAGTTTAGAGAAGGTGGCCGAATTAACGGGAGTAAGTAAAACGATGATCGGCCAAATTGAACGGGGCGAATCAAGCCCTACGATCACAACCATTTGGAAGATTGCAAATGGTCTAAAGATCTCTTTTACCTCTCTGATAAACCATCCTCAGCCGGATACTCAAGTTGTTTTAAAGAAGGAAATTCAGACATTATCGGAGGATAATGGCAGGTACCGGGTATATCCTTACTTTCCTTTCGAAAACGATAAGCGATTTGAAGTGTATACCGTCGAAATCGACAAAGGAGGATACCTTAGTGCTGAACCTCATATCGAGGGAACCGAAGAGTTGATCGTGGTCTTTGATGGGGAAATAACCATACGGGTAAATAACGATGAATTTACGTTAGAAAGCGGTGACTCCATCAGATTCAAAGCGGATCGGCACCATACCTATCATAATTCAGGGAAATCTTTGGCACGTGTCAATATGATCTTATTTTATCCGGCAGAATAAAAGCATTCCTATGATTGGCGTAAATTTAACTGAAAGCTTAAATTGACAAACCCTTCCGCACAAAAAGCAGCCTCCCGGGGCTGCTTTCCTCGGTTAATGTTCCCCACAGCATATCATCAACCGTCTTGATAAAGAAAAGCTTACTAGTTTGCTTATCGTTGTGTAAGTGACATTATAATCGGTTGGATGTAAGGTCCTGCCATTTACCAATATAAATTTATTAATTTCAAACTAAACCTTCGCCGTATATAAAAGATAACAATATTCAATTTTTCAGTCCATTGACACTCCTAATCTTCCCGGATTTTTGGTATATTGACAGATGAGAATATTTGGAAGGGGAGAAAAGAATGAATGAACTAGTGTTTAAACAGTTTGAGAAGACAAGAGGTTATTTTATTAAAAAGATCGAGTCAGTTTCAAAGGATGTAGCAAGTATACAGCCAGACGGTTTTAACAACACGATCCATTGGCATATTGGCCATGTATTAACGGTCTGTGAACAGTTTATGTTCGGCTTTCCCCGCAAAACGACCCAAATCCCTGCAAACTATATTGAATTATTTGGGAACGGTACAAAGCCGGCTGATTGGAAAGGTGATATACCTGAAGCAGATGAGCTCATTATACAGCTGAAGGATCAATTGGCCCGAATTCAGCAAATTCCAGCTGAACGGTTAAATGAAAAGCTGGATAAACCATTTTTGGGACTTGAAACCTTTGGTGAATTAGCCGAATTTGCGTTGTTTCATGAGGCAAACCATTTGGGGCATATTCAAGCGATGGAACGGGTTATTCATCATACAGGAGTAAAGAACTAAAATAGGAAAGATCATTTTATTTTAGTCTTAAAAGTTACAAAGGATGCCCATCGATATTACGAACAGCACCATTGGGCATCCTTTCTTATCTAAATCTAGTCTCTCGTCCCCAGAACATCTGTATTTGGCGTTTCATACCCCAACTGGCGGGCCATCGCCATAATCTGTCCTTTGTGATGGTATTCGTGAGTGACAGTATGCATGATCAGTTTTCGAGGAGTCATTGAAATCTCCTCAGTTGATTCTCTCCAAGGAATAGGCTGCACGATTGATTGATCCATTTTTTGAGAAAAAGACTCAAGAACTTCATACACATAAGCATCTGCTTGTTCAAAAAGTGTCCTGATTTCCTCGATACCGATTGTCGGAATGTTTTCTCTAGGCGTGATAGGCTTCTTCGTTTTTAATAAAACAAATGATCCTAGCCAGCCATGATAACAATTCGCTACATGTACAAGTGTGTCACGCACACTCTGCCAGCCGAATCCAATTTCACACGTAAAATCTTTTGGATCCATTTTACTGCAAAAGTCCAAAAGCACTTCCCGATTCTCTTTGACCCATTCGTATTCCCTCCGCTCCATTGTATCCGTCCTCCTTTCTTTCTACTCTTTACTTTGCCTGGAACCCTGGACTTTTCGAATATAGATGATCTGTCCAATATGATAAGTGTTATGTCTGCACAAATTTGATAACGCCCCCCTGAGGGACAGGCACTCATTACCGCTCCTTTTCCTTAAAAAACAATTGTTTTGTTTTCATGAACAATAATCCGGTCTTCTAAATGCCATTTAACCGCTCTGGCAAGAACACTCCGTTCAATAGAACGTCCGCTCTTTTTTAGATCATCTATATGATCCCTGTGGTCAACACGCTTGATATCTTGTTCAATGATTGGTCCTTCGTCAAGATCGTTTGTAACATAATGAGACGTTGCCCCAATTATTTTTACCCCGCGCTGATAGGCTCGATCATATGGCCTCGCACCAACAAATGCAGGAAGGAAAGAGTGATGAATATTAATGATTTTGAATGGATGAGCCCCAACAAAGGCTGGCGTCAAAATTTGCATATATCTTGCTAAGATGATTAAGTCAATATCAAATTCTTTTAAAAGCTGAAGCTGTCTTTCTTCAACTTCCTCTCTATTTTCTTTACTTGCTGGTATGTAAAAGAATGGAATATGCATGGATTCTGCAATCTGTCTTGCTTCCTCGTGATTGCTCACAATAAGAGCGATGTCGGTAAGCAAATCACCACTTTGCCATTCCCATAACAGCTCACGTAAACAATGAAGTTCTTTTGATACGAAAATAGCTGTCTTCTTCAATTCATAAACAAATGCTAATTTCCATTCCATTGAAAATGTTTCTGCGATTTCCTTAAATTGACTCTTCAACTCTTCTTCCTTCGACTGTAAACCAGGACATTCAAACTCGATCCGTATAAAAAAGGTTCCACCCTCTGGATTTGTCGAGTATTGACTCGATTCAATAATATTAGCATCATGCTGAAACAGAAACTTGGATACAGCAGCCACAATGCCCGGCTGATCAGGACAATTGATAAGCAGCCGCCCCCTGTTTTTTTGACTTTCTCTAAATACTTGAAGTTGATCTTGAATAGATGAATTCATATGAATCTCCTTTTTTAATTTTAATAACTATAATAGACTTATTGTTCTGGATTTAAAAGCATATTTTTTTATAAAGTTATTTATTTGGGTTTAAAAGGAAAGTAATTAACCTTTAATTGATAAAGACGGTTTTCACTTCATAAGGATATTACACTAGTCAATTACCTAACAGCCTATGACATGAATGGTGGTTTAAACATTTATGGGGTACAGCTGTGAACTGTACCCCATCATTAAGACCACTCAATCATTTACCGAATGATATTCCCCACAAGAATCGACCCGGCACTATATACCAGCAATAAAGCCATTATCACATTAAACTGACTTCTTAAAACACTATAGAGCAGTATTACAAAATGGTAGTCGCTGCTACACCCTGGTATATGCAATAATTGATATACTTCCGCCTTATCGCCTGTCGCGTTCTCCTAAATTTATTCCAATCCCCATATAGATAACCGAAATTAACAGCATTAATGAAACCGGCAGCATGATCTCACTCCAGCCTGCACCAAAAAGAGCAGCATCCATCATCGCTTCAAGTGCATAACCCATAGGGAACAGGTCAGCAATAAAAGTGAAAACCGGATTATCCATTACACCCGGCGGTACATACACACCGCTGATAATCGGGATAATCGGAATAACAGATGGATAAACCATATTGAACTTTTCCGGCGTTTTGGTAAAGCCGGCAACCAGCATAGCCAAGCTTACACTGCTAAATGTAAACACGGCGGCAATCGTCAGAATAAGG